>CAYJQP010000007.1:0-17628 GCA_964372385.1 Candidatus Woesearchaeota archaeon
AAAAAGTTTGCTCAATTATGGACAACTGCTTAACTTATAGCGTATATCGTCGCAGTTTTCCAGATAGAGAACTGCAAAATAAATAAGACATAAGCCATGCAGTTCTCTATATTTTTGTCTCTCGTTATAATTACGTGCAAACAACTGGTAACATTTCTGTTGGACCTGCACAGTTAACGCTATATGGAAAACTTATTAAATGTAGTATATTTAGGGTTGGGATGATGAAAATATTGAAAAAATTTTCACAGAGAATATTAAGATCATTTTTTAAGAGAAAAGAGAACATTAAAATTGGCTTCTATGGGCCTCCTAATAGCGGGAAAACCAGCCTGGCGAATAAGATATGCAAGGACTGGACTGGAGAAGAGCTTGGAAAAGTGAGCGAAATCCCGCATGAGACGAGAAGCGTGCAATTTAAGGAAAAAATAGAAATAAAATATAAAGGCAAGAGCTTGACGCTTAAGATAATAGACACGCCAGGAATTGCGACAAAGATTGATTATGAGGATTTTCTAAATTATGGGCTGAAAAAAAATGAGGCGAAGAAAAGAGCAAAGGAAGCAACGCAGGGAATAATTGATTCTATAAAATGGCTTGATGACATGGATGCTGTTGTTGTCGTCTTGGATTCTGTGGAAAATCCTTATTCACAAGTCAACATAACCATAATAGGAAATCTTGTAGCGAGAAATATTCCTGTTTTAATTGTCGGGAATAAGATAGATTTAAAAAAATCAGATATTAAAAAAGTACAGGCGGCGTTTCCGGAATATGAGACAGTTGGTATTTCAGCAAAAAATGGTCTAAACATTGATGAATTTTATGAATCTTTGTTTAAACTTGCGAAAAAAGTTTAAGATGGTAAATAATATAAAAGAGAAAAAAATCGGCGGCTTGAGCATACATGTCATGCCTTTTTCTGAAGTTAAAGAGATGGGGATTTCAGAGAGAGTTAAAAAAGTTTTAAGCTTGGTTTTGGGGAATAGGGTTGTTATTCTGCATGGACGCTTGAGAGCTGAAGAAGAGGCAAGATTAATAGAAGACACAATGGCTATGGTTGACCATGTAAAAGGATTCAAAGGCATTGAACTTGCCGTAATAGGGCCAGACATGAAAGACAAAGGGATATTTGAAAAAATGAGATACGGGCTTGCGAAAAGTCTTGTTGGGGATAACAGCTCGTTGACGGTTATTGGACCTGCGTCTGTGATTAAGGATATTAAGAGAGATCCGAAAAAGATTGAACTGCTTTTGAATTAGTGATTTGTGTTAATACTACTTTGCATTTTTAGAATTATATAAATATTTATTAACTATTATATTTTGTTGAATAGGGAGAATTGTTATAAAAAATGAGATGGGGTTTATGCGAATTTTGTAAAAAAGAATTGCCTCTTTCTATTAGAAAGAAAAGATTTTGCAATGATTTATGTCAAAGAAAGCATTATAATAGACGTCCTGAAATAAGAGAAAAAAATAGAATAAGAATGAAGGAATATCGAAAAAACAATCCTATATGGCGGGAAAAACATCTGATACTTCAATCAAGATATACAGAAAAAAGAAGATTATATAGAGAAAAATATTTCAAAAGGCCTGATGTAAAGAAGAAAATGAAGGAAAGAAAAAGCTGGCAATTAAAAAATGTTCCTGAATTCGCGGTTGCAGATAGACTTAGAATATCGCTTAATCATGCCTTGACTAAATACTCTGATAAAGGTAAAATAATGGGTTCCAAAAAGTATGGTATTAATTGGAAAGAGATTTTAGAACACTTGAAACCGTTTCCAAAAAACTTAAAGGATTTTGAAGTGGATCATATAATTCCCCTTCGTACTTTTAACTTGACAAACCCTACAGAAGTTAAAACGGCCTTTTCTCCCCAAAATCTACAATGGTTAACAAAATTAGAAAATAGAAGAAAAGGAGGCGGGATTATTCAATCCTAATTAAGGTGGCTTACAAATGCGTTCATTGTTCTAAACTTTATGATGATGCTTCAAATGAAATACTAACTGGCTGTTCTGTATGCGGAAGAAAATTCTTTTTCTATATTAAAAAAGAAAAGCTTGCTGAAATTGAGCATAAAAAAGAAGAAATTGAGGAGGAGCTTAGCCCTGTTGAGAAAAAACAGATTGAAAATGATGTGAGAGATATTGCAGGCATTAAAGATGATGAAACGCCGGTGTTTTTGGATTTTGAAAGCGTGAAAGTTATAAAAAGCGGAAAATATCTTCTGGATTTGCCGAAGCTTTTTGCAACTGGGAAGCCGCAAGTATATCAATTAGAAGATGGGAAATATATCATTGATTTGACTCTGATAACGAAAACTAACGAGAAAACTGATTAGGTTTTTGCTGACGTAAAGAACAACAAAATATAACTTTATTTTTAATAATTTTTATAATTATTCTAAAAACTTTAAATATTAATTGTAAAGTTTATCGTCGTGGATGGATGTATTTAAAATATGCGTCGCCTTTTCATTTAACCCTTCCTGATTAGGAAGGGTTAAAAAGAGATTTCTATTCTTTATTTTATGACATTAAAATCAGCAATTGAACAAGAGAAAAATAAGATAAAAATAGATGGAACTATGTTGGATTATTTGAAAAAAGAAATTGATTGGCTTGTAAGTGTGCTGAATAATGAGATTAAAGAGACAAAAACAGAGGCAGAGGTTTTTGTCGGAGGCAGTTTTGCTAAAGGGACTATTGTAATGAGTGATTATTATGATATAGATGTTTTTGTCAGATTTGGATTAAATGTTGAAAGAATTTCTGAAATTTTGGAAAAAATAATTACTAGGGCGGCGAAAAAAGGAGATTATAAAGTTAGCAAAGTTTATGGAAGCAGAAATTATTTCAAAGTAGAAAAAGGCAAATTAAAATTTGAGATAATTCCTGTTTATAAAATAAAAAAACCGCAAGATGCGAAGAATGTTACTGACTTGAGTTATTTTCATGTTAATTATGTTAAAAAGAAAATGAAAGGTGACTTGTCTTCGGAAATCATGCTGGCGAAAAAATTCTGCCAGGCGCAGGGTGTTTATGGAGCTGAAAGCTATATTAATGGATTCTCCGGATATGGTATAGAATGCTTAATAATTTATTATGGAAGTTGTGAAAAAATGCTTCTTGCCTTGGCAAAAATTAAGCGAGGAGAGAAAGTAATAATAGACCCTGAAAAGAGCTATAAAAATAAAGAGGATATTCTGCTTGAGATAAATGAAAGCAAACTGCATAGCCCGATTATTTTAGTTGACCCTACATGGAAAGAAAGAAATGTTCTCGCGGCTTTGTCTGAAGAAACATTTGAGAGATTTCAGGATTCTGCAAGAAAATTTTTGAGCAGTCCTTCGGGCAAATTCTTTGAGGCAGAAGAATTTTCTGAAGAGAAATTTAGGGCTTTAAGCGGGGAATTTTTACATTTGAGGATTAAAACTGACAGACAGGAGGGAGATATTGCCGGAACAAAGATGAAAAAATTCTCAAGATTTATTGAAGAACAGGTTGGTGAATATTTTGATATTGTGAAAAGTGAATTTGTTTATGCTGAAGGGCAGGAGGCTGATTTTTATTTTGTTTTAAAGAGCAGGAAAGAGGTTGTTAAACGCGGGCCTCCTATTTCAATGAAAGAAAGCGCTAAAGAATTCAGAAAGAGAAATAAAAATGTTTTTGAGAAACAAGGGAATTTGTATTCTCGTATTAAGATTGATTTTACTGCCAGAGAGTTTTTATCTGGATTTATTAAAAAAGAGATGAAGAAGAAAATTTTAGAGATGGGGATTGTTGGAGTTGAGATAATCTAGGATAATGTTGAAAAATAAAAGTTTCGTCCTTTGGAATTTTAGCTATGGTTGGTATCTTTCCTGTTTTTCTTTTTGCTTCTTCAAATACTTCTTTGGCGTTTTCTCCGCTTGCAACAACTTTGTCTTCTACAATTGCGACATATTTGCCTTTATATTGGCTTAAATCTGCTCTCAAATAAAATTCAAATTCTTTGCTTGTCATGGTTATTTACAGATATATTAATTATTAAGGTTTTGTATATAACGGAGAACATAAATAATTGAGCATTTCATTTATGTTCCCTGAATATATAGTGAAAGACAGAAGTCTTTCCCTATCTAGTCAACGACAAATTGAGGAAAAACTAAAGTCGTTGACTATAGCAACAGACAATTCGCTCAATTATTTGAGTCTGTTGCTATAGTTTAAGAGATTGTGAGGTTTGTGAGAAAGTTTTAGGGGTTGTTGGGATTGAGATATAGAGAACTGCGTTAATTGTGTGACATTTGTCCGGGTTCTCTAATGGATAACTGCCGAAAACCTATCACCTTAACAACGCAGATATCCGTAGTTGGATAAATTAATTTTATTCTTTTTTTTCTGGCTTCTAATATATCGTCTAAAGAAGTTAAAGAGGTTATAGAAGTTATTTGAATGTCAGGAATTTTATTAAGAAGGTTTGATTTTTATATGCTCTTGGCAAAGAAAACTGATTGATTTTAATCATCAGATGAATTTGCCTTAGTCTGTGCAAGAATATACTTCTGAATACTTTCAGCAGTAACTATTCCAGCAGTTCCAACATAGTAGCCTCCCCTCCACAAATGTTTGCCCCAAAATTCTTTTTTCTGAAATTTAGGATATTTTTTAAATATTAATCTCGCAGAAATTCCTTTTAACTTTTTAACTATCTCTAAAGGTGATTGTTTGGGATGAGCAGAAACAAATAAGTGAATATGGTCGGGCATAACTTCTAATTCAAGAAGTTTCCAATCATTAGAAGATATTACAGACTTAAAAATAATCTCTAAATCCTCTTTGATACTTTCATTCAAAACTTGCTTTCTATATTTTGGACAGAAAACAATATGATAATTAATATTGTAAACGCAAGAGTTTCCTTTAGTATTTTCTATCTTTAATAGTTTAGGTAATTGTTCAACCATAGTATATTAAGAATAGATAAGTATATAAACTTATCTATATTAGTATTTCTATGCAAAGAACTATTAAAATTAGGCTTGAGAATGATAATGACTTGATAGAAACAATCAGGATATTTTCTAAAGCAAGACAATATGTGAATGATATTGGATTTAAGAAAAAGATTTTTAACAAAAATAAGCTTAATAAACTTACTTACAAGAAGATTAAAAAACTATATCCTAATCTTCCAACTGGATTAATTCAGACTGCAAGAGATGTTGCTTCTGAAAGCATCAAAAGAGAAAAATGTAAAAGGCATATTCAAATAAAAGAATTTTCATCAGTTAGATTAGACAAAAGAAACTTACGAGTTAATTTAGAACATAAGTTAATTTCAATATCTTCTGTTAATGGAAGAAAGAAAATAACTTTTCAAACTCATAGACTTGTTGAGAAATACAAAGATTGGAAACCTGTTGCTGGAATGTTATGCTACAAACAAAAACAATTGTATCTTAATTTAGTTGTTGAAAAAGAAAGTCCTCAAATAAATTTGGGAGGTATAGAAATACAGAAAGACATCTTAGGAATAGATAGAGGAGTAAATAATATTCTTGTTTGTTCAAATAATCTTTTTTACAATTCAAAACATCTGAAAAAGATAAAAGGCAAATATCAATACTTAAAAACGGTATTGCAGAAGAAAGGCACTAAGTCTGCTAAACATCATTTGAAAATGTTAAGCGGAAAAGAAACACGGTTTGTTTCTGATACAAATCATAGATTAAGCAAATGGATTGCTAATAGTGATTTTAAAGTATTTGTTTTAGAAGATTTAAAAGATATGAAACACAAGAAAAATGGAAGAAGATTTAATAAGAAGTTAGGAAGTTGGAGTTTCAAACAATTTGAAACTTACTTGAAATATAAAGCTGAAGAAAGACAGAAGTTAGTAATTTCAGTTAATCCAAAATATACAAGTCAAACTTGCTCAAAATGTGGTTTTAAAGACAGACTAAATAGAAAAAGAAGTAACTTCAAATGTTTAGAATGTGGGTATGAACTTCACGCAGATTTAAATGCTTCCAGAAACATCGCTGAACTTGGTAAACCTATTTTCAGTAGGTTGTTAGTCAATCAACCAATCGTAGTACCGATGGTAACTACAAGTCAACTAATTCATTAGTTGGTAATTGACTCTTTTCCACTTAAGATTTTCAATGCTCTCTCTTTTCTTTTTAAAAGTTCGCTCTCTTCCCTTTTATATTCTGCTTCAATTTCAGTTAGTATATTCACCAAAAATTTGCGCGCGCAGCTGTGCGCCGCGATAAGAACTACCCGGCCGCCCTCGTCGGAATCCGCGAGATTCCCGTAGTCCAAGTCGAGGCAGAGTTCCCTGTCCAAGTACATCCACGAAAGTCCTTCTCTTGTATACCAAGTTCTTTTTCCTTCTTTATCAAAAATAGGAAATCCTAAACTATCAACGCTTGAAAAACACTTATCACTATGTTCTGCTTGCAGTCTATCATCATAAACAATATTAAAATCATCTCTTGGAATAACATTCCAGCCATATTCATTATCTTCTAAAACTACATCTAAGCCTGCAATCTTAACAGGAAGCTGTAATCTGCCTTGTTTTCCTTCTATAATTGGAAGAAGTTTTTTAATTAAAGAATTATTTGGCTCGTAACTATCTTTTTCATTTGTTAGAGTAAGTTCAGGCGTGTCTGTATAGTGCCTGTCTTTTATCATTTTCATAACTTCGGGTCTGCTTAAATCTGCTAAATTAGCAACTCTTATTCCTGATTGTCTTAATATTGTATCTAATCTTGCTGCAATTGGAAAATTACTTCCCTTCATTGTTTTTGACTCTTCATCATACCAAACTCTTTCTCCAAACATTTCTCGCATTGATTCATAGATTGCTCTTGCATCTTCTCCGCTAACAAAACTAGTGCTGACTTGAGGGATTTCCCAATTAAATTTTCCTGTTATGTTTAGTTGATTTGTTTTTTCCATGTTCTCACTTTGCCTCTACGGGAATTCCGTTCTTTAAAGAACTTTCTATAACATTCAAAAGAGCTTCTGTAAAGAACGGAGAGTTTAACCAGATTCCTATCTCTTCCTCTGATGTCGGGGAAGTTATCATGAAAAGAACTTCTTTCTTGTCTGACATGAATATTCTTGCTGGAGAGTTTATCTGCTTTATCTTAAATGCATATTTTCCGTTGATTTTCTTTATTTTGTCTGATTCACCTGAAAGCGCAACTCTTACTTTCATATCTTTCTTAGCTGCTTTTTCAAGCACTGGAATTAAAACTCTTCCTTTGCTTTCAAAATCCTGAATAGATGTACAGACAAAAATTTCTTTTTCTGCATTCTCAAACAGCTCCCTTAGTCTTGCAATGATGTTTGTGCGCCCTCTTAAAGAGCCGGTAATTTCATGTACTTTTATTGGAGAAATACCTGTTTTATGAAGCTGTTCAAGATCTACATACTCTTGTGTTGATTTAAGAGCAGAAAGCGACTTTACTTTCTCCTGTGCGAGATACATTGCGTTTGCCTTCATTTTTTCTATAACTTCAGTTGGCTTTACAGCAATGTATTTGACAGGCTTTCCTATTTTTATGATTGCGAATCCTCTTTTCTCTAATGATTCTAAAACATCATAAGTTCTTGACCTAGGAACTCCTGACATTTCTGCAACTTCTCCTGCTGAAGCCATGCCTTTTGAGAGCAAAGCCAGCCAGACCTTGGTTTCATAAATATTTAAATCAAAGTATTCTCTTATTCTCTTCACGAGTTCTTGTTTCATTATCATGAAAGAGTGACATAAGTAGGGTATATAAATCTTTCGTTTGTTCTTATTTAATAGTTAGGACATGCTTGTGAGATTTGTTTAATTTGAGGGTTTAGCAATTATTATAAAATACATGTCTGATATTAGAAATGTTTGTGAGGTTCTACAAATTAGATTTTAGAGCAAATAAACTATTCCGAGAGCTAAAAGACAGCCGGCTGAAATAAAAGGCATGGCTGGATAAAACTGGCCTTTTTTTGAGATGTAGAATAAATATGCTAATGCGAGCGTGGCTCCAATGCCTATAATGACTGCCTGCATTAAACCTAATGTATTTAAAACAACGCCTGCAAGAATTATTGGGAAAACTACATCGCCCCCGCCTAAAATTGCGACATTGACTTTTATTTTTTTATTCGCTAATTTTTTCTCATTTTTTTCTTGTTTTGCGAGCTTTATCAAGTCGCGTTCTTTTTTTCCTAAATAAGGAACGAAGAAGCCAGTGAAGAAACGCAGTTTTTTGATTTGGTATTCTGCCATTTTTTGCATGAAGCCGGCGTGCCAGACTGCGTAGATGTCATAGATTGAGATTAAGATTAGAAGCAAGATAACTGTCCAAACATTGAGCAGAGGAACGAAAATTGCGGCTATTCCTGGATAAATTAAAAGTTCTGTTAGATTATGAACGATAATATTTCTTTTGAATAATTTTATTATTGCAAAAGGAATTGATATTATGAGAGCGATTAAAGCGGAATATGGGATTTTTAGTATGAAAGCGTTAAGAGTTATTGCAAGAGCTAACGCAACGACTATTAAAAACCAAGCTCTAAGAAAGAATTCTGCTTTGTATTTCATTAAAACTAAAATAAAAACTACTGCGATTGCGATTGCTATTATTATTGAGATTAGTGTGTTTCCCGGAGAGATGTCTTCTGGAGGGTCCATTCCATATGGAAGATTATAAGTTGTGTAATTGATTATGTTGCCTTCTTCGTCTGTAATTTCTATTATTTGCGGAGAGTATTTATTGACGACGGCAATGCCTATTAACTGCGTGATGAAGAACATACCTAACAGGATTAAAACTATTTTAAGAGAGTGTTTCATTTTAGTTTTTGTTTTTATTTAAGTGATTTTTAAAATCTGTGGCAAGAGCGCGAAAGCTTTTCTCTAATGACTTCAACTCTGTATCAATACTAGCCAATTTGATTGCAATGCCGTATATGGCTGTTAGCATAAAGGAGAGTATTATTTGTTCAAAAGTAGGCGAGTTTCCTAATAAATACCATAAAATTAAAAATAGAGAAATGATAAACAATATCCATAGAATTATATCGCCAATAGTTATTTTTCTCATCTTATCCTCCTCTAAAAATTGAAATTAGCAATAATATAAATGCTAAAATAGATGCAATCCAGATAATTATGTCTCTCCAGTTCATTTTTTTATTTAGTGAAAGAGGTTTTTAATTGTTTGTGCTGATTTCTTTGCTGGCTAGATAGTGCAAAATAAAAATATAAAGGGGAAAGATTTTATTTTCTGGATTGTATTTTTTCTTGCTTAGTACAATGGTATCTTCTTTTCCTGCAACGTTTTCTGTCCACTTTACCTCAATTTTCATTTTATCAGCATAAAAATCTGTTTCTCCATTTGATTTAATTACATATACCTTATTATCGCGTCTTTTTAACATATTAAAAACTATCATCTCTGCCATTTTAGATTCGTTTACTACGCTCTTTCCTAAAATCTTTTTTTCAAATGTTCTAAGAATAAAGGGATCTGTAACATAGACTTTCTTTTCTTTTCTAAAAATAGGAATGTTTTTTTGCAGGTCTATCTGATAACAGAAATCTAAGTATAAAAGTTGCTGCATTGCCTCTATATACTCTCTTACAATTCTATGGGAGATGCCTATGTAATTTCCTAAAGAATTATAAGATACAAATGTCGTCATTGTTTCTAATAGTCTTGAAATCAGGGCTTTTGATATTTCTTCGCTCTTCCCGAGTTTTAGCATGTCTCCTCTAAACCAAGAGTAGATTGCCTCATAATTTTCTTCTTTTATACTGCCTTCTTCCATCAATTGAAACATTGGCTTGGGAAATCCTCCGCATTCAATGTATTTCATAAATAAATTGAAAATCTCTGAAGAGTGATATAATAAATCTTCAATAGTTTTTAATTTAATTAATTTAATTAATTTATTCTTTAAATCTTTACTACCGAAAATTCTGCAAAATTTAAGAAAATCTATAGGAAGAAATTCCTCTAACTTTATTTTTCTTCCTGGAAAAGTTTCTCTTCGTAAAAATGCTGTTGAAGAACCTGTGATAAGAATTGTTTTATCTTTAAGAAGTCCTTGGTCTAAAGAATATTTAATTGCCTTTTCCCAACCATCCACAAATGTTATTTCGTCAAAGAAAAAATATTTTGATTTTATGATTTTTAATATTTCTATTATTTCTCTGTGGTCTTTTAAAATTTCACAAGATATAAATAAAACTTCTTCTGGATTAATTTTTTTATTAATAAGCAAATCATAAATTAGTAATTTAAAATAAGTTGTTTTACCGCTCCTTCTTGGGCCTATAAGAATAAGATTTTCATTTCTTTCAAATTTGTATAGGTTCTTATGCTTTCTTGAAAGGGCTTCTTTAATATAATCGTCTTCTCTTATTGCTTCTCTGTTTTTTCTCCAAGGATTCCTTTCTAATATGCTTGCGATGTCCATTGGTACTGTTAGTACCAACGCTATATAAGCTTATTGGTACTGTTAGTACCAATCATTGATATTGTTAGTATCAGTAGTAAGGGGCTTTTGTTTGTGTTAATTTATAGTGAAAAAAATAATTAATATGGTTTTATTTTTTATTTTGTTATAGCGATAACGATGAGTATTAAAGCTAAAATTGTGATAATCCAGATAATTATGTCTCTCCAGTTCATTTTTTTATTTAGTGAAAGAGGTTTTTAATTGTTTGTGCTTTTTGCTCTAGAAATTTTTTGCGCTTGGGCTTCGCCCAAATTCTCAAACACCCCGCGAACCCTGTAGCAATAGCTATTTGCATAACTTAGAGATAAATTTATATAGTCTATAGACATATAGCGGCTATGGTAACTACGATACAAGTAGATGAAAAAACGCTTCTTTTATTGAAAAAATTGAAAGAAGAGTTAAAAGCACAGTCATATGATGAAGCAATAAATAAAATAACTATGCAAAGAATCGCTAAAGAAACAAAGTCTATGGCTGGCTCTTTAAAAAAATATTTAAAAAGGGGGGAGACATTGCAAACAATTCTAAAAGAGCTGCAAAATGAAAGAAGAAAAAGTGATAAATATTAAATTCTTGGACTCTTCTATCTGGCTGGCCTATTTTATAGATGGCAAACAGAAAGAAATAATAGATAATGAAAATATTCTATATCTTTCTGTATTATCTTTGTTTGAAATAAAAAGAAAATTCCTAGAAAAAGAATTCCCAAAAAATTTGATAAGAGAAAAAATAAATTTCATAAAGAACAGAACAATAATAATAGAGCTAAATAAAGAAATTGCAGAAAGGGCGGCTGAAATTTCGGCAGAAAAGAAGATTCCATCATTGGATGCACTTATCTATGCTACTGCTTTATTAAATAAGGGGATACTTTTAACTTTAGATAATGATTTCAGAAATCTGCCAAACGCGGTAGTCATGTAAATGCCAAAAAGATTTGCACTACTTTAATCTAATCGTTTCAAGATTTCTGGGAACAACGGTTTCTATCCTATTTGTGTGATGGAGCGATGAAGCGAGGTCAAGACAGCGAGAGGGCTCACCGTGATTGATTATAATCTTTTTCGGCCGTGGATTCATCCTATTTACAAATTGCATCAGCTCGTTTCTTCCTGAATGCGAAGAAAGCCCATTCAGAGTTTCAACCTGCATTTTTACCTGAATTCTTTCATTGCTGTAATCCGGACCGAGAGTTACTTCTTTGTTTCCTTCCTGCACTTGTCTTCCTAAAGAGCCGACGCCTTGAAAACAGCCGAATACAAGAAGATTTTTTGGATTGTCTGCGAAATGCCTGAAATATTCTCTTGATGCGCCGCCCATTAACATTCCGTGGGTTGCAATAATAATACAAGGACCTCCTTCTAAAACAAGCTTCTGTTCTGCCATGCTTCCGACTCTGTTGAAAATATCAGAAAGAAAAGGATTGTTGTCCTGGAATATCTGGCTTCTCACAGAAGAGCTTAGAAAATCAGGATAAGCTGTATGAATCGCATTAATGTCCCAAATCATTCCGTGAATATAGACAGGGATTCTTGGCAGTTCGCCTGTTCTAATTGCCTCTTCAATTCTAAGCATTGTCTCCTGCGCATGGCCTAAACCGAGTTCGGGAAGAAGAATTTTTCCCCCTCTTTCAATTGTTTTTTTTGCTAATTCAATAAATAATTTTTCTGTTTCTTTTCTTGGCGGCAGGATGTTGTCTTTTCCTCCGTATGTTGCTTCCAACTGCAGGGTTTCTATTCTTGGGAAGCGATTTTCAGCCTGGTCTAAAAGGCGAGTTTTTGCATATTTTGTGTCTCCGCTATAAACAAAGTTGTGCAAACCGTTTCCAATATTTATGTGAACTTGGGCTGCTCCTAGAACATGGCCTGCGTTGTAGAGTGTTATTCTAATGTCTGGTGTTATGTCTGTAACTTCGCCGTAATCCAGTGCTATTGAATGTCTTACCATTTCTTTTATGTCCTCTGCTTTGTATAGAGGAGATTCTGCTTTCTTGTAAGCCACGCTGATGAAATCAAGCGCCAAGAGAGCTGCAATATCCCGTGTTGGCTCATTCATGTATATCGGGCCTTTGTAGCCCATTCTGTAAAGATACGGACAGAGGCCGGAATGATCGGTATGAGCGTGAGAGAGAATTATTGCGTCAATTGAGTTTATATCGCCGATTTCTGGAATGTTTAAGTAGGGAAATCTTTCCTGGCCTTCGCCAATTGCAGGGTTGATGCCGCAATCAAGAAGAATTTTTGAATTTGGCGTCTGCAAAAGTAAACATGATCTTCCGACTTGCCTGCCGCCGCCGAGATAAGTCAGTCTTACCCACATGTCCATTTTTTCAGGATTCCATTCATTGTATATTTTTTTTCCTATATCGTTCAAGAATTTTCTTCTGTAGGTATTATTCGCATACAAAACTGAGCGTATTTTTTCTGTGATTTTGCTTGGGATTGTGGGAGACCTCCTGACAGACGGAAGCCAGAAGGTTGATTTTTTTATATCATTTAAAATTGAGCCCTGCTTTCCTATTACAAGCCCTGGCTTTTTTGCCTCAATTACAACGATGCTTCTTTGAACATCAAAAATTGTGTTAGTGATATTGGCTTCTTCCGGGACAATAGCGCGGATGGTTTTTTCAGTTTCCTCTTCTGAAAGCAGGATACTTTTATCTGCCCTTAAATCTACTCTTTTTTTGATTTTATTTACAACTTCTTTTATTTTTGACTCTCCAGTTTTGAAGAATTCTTTATCAGCTGTATAAATAACTATGTTTGCGCCTTCAAAAATTGCGTCAGTTATTATATTTGGCAGTGAGTCTTTAATTGTTTTCAAAATGTCCATCGTAGTTTTCTAACAGTTATCTGTATTGTGGTATAATTTCTTCAGAAACCACATGCTTTATTCCTGATTTTGTTATAGAAAAGACGTCTATGCCGTTGCCGGAGCCGACATCTCTTTGTGTAGATGCTTTCAGGCATTCTTTTGCCAATTCAACTGCCTCTTTTACTGTAATATCTTTTTTGTACTGCCTTTCCAAAAGGCCGAGAATGTAAGGCATGCCTGATGAGAAGTTGCAGTCGTAGTCTTCTACTTCGTAGACTCCGCCTGCGGGCTCTATTGTGAAAAGTGATGCTTTGCTGTTTTCGTCTAAACCTGCTACAAGAGTTCCAACAATGCTTGGAATCATTGTTGGTGTTCTGATGCTCCTATAAGTTAACATTGCCAAAAGATGCGCCGCGGATTTTATGCCTGGTTTTGATTTTGTTCTTAATTCCTGCAGTCTTAATTCTGCTGCTAAAATCTTATTTGTTAATTGAGCGTCTGCTACTCCGCCTGTATAAGAAACTGCGATATAATCATTTACTTGCATAATTTTTGCATAATTTTTTCCCATAATCAAACTTCCTGCTGTAACTCTTCTATCTGCACCTAAAACAACGCCGTCTTTGCAGACTATCCCTACTAAGCTTGTGTTTGACTGCAGAATATTTTTAGAAATTTCTTGGTTCATATTCATGAGAATATAGATTTTATAAAAATAGTAGATAAAAGAGGTATTTAAGTTTTTTGGTTTAGCAGGACAATGGGCTCATGCAAGTGGGCTTCTATATAAGAAGAGTCGCCATTTTTCTTAATTCTTAAGATATTTTCTACAAAGCTTTCTATTTTCTGCTCGTGGCTGACGATAATTAATTGAGAGACATTTAATTCGTTGAAAACAGAGCGCATCCTGTCAAGCTGAATTTCAGAGAATCCGTCTGTCGGCTCGTCTAACATTACAATATTTTTTGTCTTTATCTTACTTAAAAGAGAATTTATTGTCTGATTAAGAGCTAATCTGTATGCGAGCGCGATGGCTGTCCTTTCTCCGCCTGAAAGGAAAGAATATTCCATTTCTGTTTCATTGTTCATTATTATCGGCGAGAATGATTCGTCCAAGCGGACATCAAGCGCGCCTTCTGGAACAAGCATTTGAAACCATTTGCTGAACATTCTTGAAAATTCACGCCTTAATTTAAGAAGAACGTTGCGCTCTGCGAATTCTATGAGCCCGCTGAAATCTGTAGAGAGCCAGTTACTCAACTCTAAAAGATTGGACAGATTTTTCTTTGCTGTTTCTTTTTTCTTGATTTCCTCTTTTAATTCCACAATTTCCTTTTTTGTGAGCTCTGACTCTTTTTTTAATTCTGCGCAGGAAATTTCTGCCTGCCTTTCAGATTCAAATGCTTTTTGCATCTCTTCTTTTTTTAGCTTGTAGAGAGCATCAAATTTTAAAAAATTAAAAATCTGGCTTTTTAGTGTTTCTATCTGCTTGTTTAGAACAGAAATGTCTTCTTCAAGAGCTTTCTTAATTTTGATGTTATTTGAGAGTCTGACTTTTGTCTTTTCTATATATTCTAGTCTGCTTCTTAAAGATTCCAAAGATGATTTTGTTTTTTCTAATTTTGTTTTTTCTAATTTTTCTTTATTGAGTTCATGCATTATTTTTAATGCCTCGTTTTCTAAAAAAGAAGTTTTTGCTTTTGATTCATTAATAAGCTTCTCTGTTTCATTTAGAATATTGTGCTTATGAATTTCTGGGACATCCTGAAGGCATGTTGGGCAGATTTCTATTGTAAATATTCTTTTTCTTTTCTCCAAGCTTTCTTTTATATTGTTTTCTATTGAGTTTATTTCTCCCAGCAGATTCGCATAGCGTGATTTAAGATTCTCAATAGATGCTTCTTTTTTTTCTATTTGTGAAATAATTTCATTATATGCTGTTTCATTGAAAACATTTGCATTTTCTGAAAGAGCTTTTTCTAATTCAAGAATTTCAGAGCTTACTGCTGTGAGGGCTTCGTATTTGTTTGTCAGCATAATCTTTGTTTTTTCTATTTCTTTTTCAAAACGCTCTTTTTCTTTTATTTTTGATTCTAATTCTGAAGATTCTGACTCAATGGCTTTGCGTTTTTTAATTTCTAATTCTAAATCATTCTCTTTTTCCTTTACTTTTTTTTCAAGCAAGTCCAGGAAATTATTTTTATTCTCTATTTTTAATTTTTCTTCATCAAGGTATTTTATCTCTCCCTGTAAGACTTTTGAATTTTCTTTTAGGTTATTTAAAAATATGACGAGATTTTCTTTTATTCTTTTATATTTGTCAACGCCTAAAATGTATCTTAATATATTCAGCCTTGCTTCCGGGTCCTCTAAAATAATCTGCTTCATCTGCTCTTGCGGCGTATAAACAGTGTAGCGATAGAGCATATTGTTCTTCTTAATAAACTCTTTTGGATAGCCAAGCTCTTCAAGAATTTTCATTTTTATTTCTGTTAGAGATGACTCTATTTTTCTGCCATCTATTGTTATAGCAGAATATTCGTTTGCTACTGATTTGTTGTTTTTTCTTAATCTTCTTTCAATTAAGATTTCTTTTCCGTCAATTTCCAATTTAAGAGCGACAGAGCCGAGGGTTGTATTATTTCTCATTAAAGAAGAGCCTTTTTGACCTGGCTGAAGGCCGAAGAGCGCGTATTCAATTGCTAATAAAACTGATGTCTTGCCTGAACCTATGTCTCCAGCTAAAAGGAGAGAGCCGTCTGGGAAGTTTATCTCTTCATTTTTATAAGACCTTATGTTTTTTATAAATAGTTTTTTTAGCTTCATATTTGGATAATTTTTTTAGCTTCTGACAGCAGACGCTCCTCAAAAATTGAGGACCTTTCGTCTTCTAATTTTTCTATCTGCAAAGTTCTTATTAAAACATTTATCAAGCCATTGAATCTTGATGGATTTGATTTTTCAAAATTTTTTATAATCTGTACTTCCATGTCTTCTGTGCCGATAGTGTCGAGCTTCAGCTCTGATTCCGGAATGTGAAGCCGTGAAGTATTTCTTAAAAATGAGAAAGCTCCCTTGTCTTTTGCGCAGTTCTCTAATTTTTTAAAATCAATATCAAATGTTTTCCCTGTTTCTAAAACTCCTGATACTTTCAAAATTACAATTTTATCCTTGAGTGATTGTTCTGCCAAGAGATGCAATATTTTTTCTGTTGCGTTTAGTGTATTGTTCGTTGAATATTCTATGACGATTACTTCTTTTAATTTCAGCTCTCTTCTTTGTATTCTGCCGTTGTTGAACAGGTAGTAAGAACCGCCTTTTAATTCTTCCAATTCAGAAAGATTATTGGGGAATGTCGGGCCTGCATAAACTTTATTGCCTCTGGAATAATTAACATGCAAATGCCCTAAAGCTATGTAATCTACTTTGGGCAGTTTTGTGTCGTCAACTGCCTTGATATTTGGATTTGGAACAGCTGATCTTAGAGTTGTGTGAAGCATTAAAATTTTGAACATTCCCGGAGAATCTTCTAATTTTATTTTCTCAATTTCCTCTATGTCCATTCCGGATTTTTTTCCGGGATAACCATAAATTGCACAGCTTTCGTAAATTGTCGGCTCCAAAATTATTTTATCATTTTTTTCCTCGTATTTTGAAACATTTGTGCAAAATCCTGCTTTTTCCAAGACTTCCAAGAATGATTTTCCTGAAACAGAGTAATCGTGGCTGCCTGCAATTATGAATACTGGTATTGAAGATTCCTTGAGCTTTCTGAATTCTTTGAAAGCTTCCTTTAGCGTGTCTATTGACGGATATGAAGAGTCAAATAAATCGCCGGCGATAAGAACGAAGTTAACTTTTTCTTTTATGCATGTATCAATTACTTTTTGGAAATGCAGGAAATTTAATTTATTCAATTCTGGCTGGCGCCAAGCACCGAGGTGGCAGTCGGCTAAATGAACGAATTTCATAAATTTTCAGAGCAGAAGTGTTATAAATAGATTGTTGTTTTTTGTTTTGTTTAGATTGCAGACGATAAGTTGGTTGTTTATCGTATGTATTTTTGCAGTGACAGAAAGAGCTTGCTTGCCTCTATTTTTTAAGAGAACGCATAAAATGGTTTTAGCTTTATCCCTAAGGCAAGACCTTGGGGTATTCTTTCAGAATAAAGAATATAATAGTAAATAACTTTGACCAAAAGAATGATTGGTTATCTGATTTTAAATTTATATGTTTATAGCGAGAGACCAAAATATAGAGAACTGCATGGCTTATGTCTTATTTATTT
>CAYJQP010000008.1:0-10499 GCA_964372385.1 Candidatus Woesearchaeota archaeon
GCACGCCTATAATGTGCGCCGCTCCTTTTCTATTAATCCTCATTCTATCTTTTCTATTAATCCTCATTCTATCTTTTCTGTTAACCATCGTCCTATCTTCCCTATCAATTCTCATTCTACTAAACATGCTCTCCCTCCTATATCATACAAATCAACCTCTGCTAATAATTCTTCCTCTAATAAAATTTCCAGCTCATCAGAATTCTCAACAATAGGCACTCTTAAAAAGAAGTTCCTGTCAGAATCAAAAACTCCTCCGTCTATTTCGTCTTCTCCGGGCGCAGATGTAAATATCAACTCTGGATTAAAACGCTCCTCTCCAATTATTTCGCCGTCTTCCAAAACTATCTGATAAGAAAATCCTCCATACCCATTTCCGCCGACACATCCTTCCTGAACATTTCTTCTCAAAATTTCCATCCTTCCATTAACAATTCTTCCCTCTATTAAATAATATCTTTCTCCTGAACAATCAACCCTGCTTTCATCAACAACTCTTCCAACTATCAATGTATCAAATTGCGGAGCAGAATTTATATCTAAACCCTCTCCAAAATCCTTTTCATTCCCGCCTTCTTCAGCCCCTCTTGCCCCGTCGCCTCCTCTCTCCGCATTAGTTCCGCCATCTCTCTCTGCACTGCTTTCCTCATTTATCCTGTTAACAAAAATCCAGTCATTAAAATTCCCAAAATCATCTGCTCTTAATGTTCTCATAATTCCATTTTCTATGCTCCTTATCTTCTCGTTTTCAGAACAGCCAACAAAACAACCATTCTCCCTTCCTTCAAATTCAGAACACCCTGCAGGACAATTCAAAGCTCCGCGCGGAATTTTCGCAGGCGTATATTCTTCTGCTAAATTCGCGAAAACATGCCCGAATTCATGCGTCAAAACACTCATTGGATGCCTCAAATTAATACTCATAACATTAACATAACTTGAACTCCGCAAGCTTGCCTCGCTGTCCTCAAGCACAGCAATAAAATCATTAGGACATGAACCTGCCTTCTTAAGCAGCTCTCTGGAATAACACAACAAAGCAATTCCTTTGTAAATCTCGCATTCTGGCTTGTAGTTGTCAATATAATAAAAGTTAAACCTCTCTTTAAAATCATCAAAAGGATCAAAATTCAGAAAATAATCCATATACCTCTCTGCGTCTTTCTCTTTTCCAAAAAAGACAATGTCAATTCCATTCTCGCTGTTTTGTTCTAAAATCTTGCATTCCGCAAGCGACACAGATGAAAACCCAACATCACTGCTCAAATAAAAAATAACACTTCCCAAAGTGAATATTAAAGCAGTTACAAGAATAACTAAAATCCAGATATATGCTTTCTGCATGCTCAATAAAAAAACTGCCTGCTTAAATAACTTGCGGAGCATCGTTCGCTATACTCTAAAACAAAAGCAAAGAAAAAAACAACAACATATAAAAACTCCTTTTTCCAATTAAATCAATTTGAGCATTAATGCTAATCACTAATGCTCAAATTAAAAATATGAGAGAAGAGAAAAAATCCTTAGTTATAAAACTTCTGAAAAAAGACACGCAGGGCTTAACAACAGTTGAAATGGCGAAAAAACTCAAAATCTCCAGAAATACAGTTGCAGTTGCATTAGCAGAGCTAAAAGGCGCAAATCTGCTCAGAATCCGTCCAGTTGGAATAGCTAAACTGCATTATTGGAAAGGCAAGGGAGGTAAAGTAAAATGAAAATGAAGTACAAAATCGCAATGCTATTGCTATTCATCTTAGTCATACTCTCGCCAATGTATTCTTCAGATGCAGACATCAATCAGCAGAATCCAAACCAAATCAAAATCATTAAAGCAGAACATCTAAATGAAAATAAAGAATTTATCTCAAACATTTATAACAAAGTAAACTCATTAGATGACATTTGGAGCGAAACAATACGATCAGAACATTACGTTAGAGTTACATTTGAGCAGAATCTAACATCAAATAACGACATAACACTCTATCCAAGAATTATATCGGGAACTCCGAGAATAGAAGTCTATGAAATAAACACTAATGAATTAATTGCAGAATTTACTTCGTTGCAAGATGAAGAATACAACAAAATATTTTTAGACGGCTCAACCGGCGCTGGCTTAGAAGACAGAAGCCAAAACACATTTGACTTGCGTATCTTGGGAGGCAAAATACAAATAAATCACATCATTGACCCAAATATCAGCTTTAGTAATGAACCGACAGTAGATATTTCTGTCGCAGCTTTAGACAACAGAACTTTCGTTCTTGCGATGGCAAGTGCAAGCAACATCACCTTCAGGGTTTATGACACAAACGGAACAAATTTGACAGGGCTGATAGGTGTTCCCGCTGTAGCAACAGGCGCTGGCTCAAGAGTTTCAGTCGGAGCAATAAATTCATCAACTTTTGCTGTTGTATGGTTTAATGCAGTTTCTACAGTACAAGATACTACTTATTCTGTTTTTGACAGAACAGGAACAAAAATCACAGGCCCAACTGATTTAGATGCAACAGTCGGCACAGTTGGTGATCCCGGCAGGCCAATTGTAATGAGCAATTCTACCGGCAGTTTCTTACAATTTTGTTATTCTGACCAAGCTGAAAGTGATGCTGATGTCAGGATAGTACCTATAAATGGATGGGGAGCAGGTACAGAATCGCCGGCAACAGGAGTAGACGGAACAATAACTCAAGGAACTGTTTCACAAAATCTTATTCAATGCACAGCTTTAAACAGCACTCTTTTTGTTTATGCTTTCTTTGATGATGCAGACAATGACGCGACATTTGTCAGAGCAAGTACTTCTGGCTCGGCTAATACTATTCTTTCAACTACCGATATTGATTTAGACGTCGGAGAAACAGGACAAGTCGCAGTTACATCAATTAACAATACATATTTTGCATTTGCATGGTATGACTCTCTTATAAATCATATTAATATGACCATTAGAGATATAAATAATAATGCTATAGGGTCTACAATAATTGTTGATGTAAATGCTTCCGATGGTGGCACAAATGATCCGAGATTAGCAATGGCAACTGTAAGAGAAGCGACTCCTTCTGAATCTTATAACTGGTTTATCATCGCATGGAACGACAGGAACGCAGGAAATATAAACGCCTCTGTCTTCAACGCTTCTGGCACATTAAAACACAACTATCTTCTTGCAACAGATGAAAATACGACAAGTTTATTATTTGACATTTACGGAAGAGATGACTTCTCCAATTTTGGAACATGCGACGGAACTTTTCTTTTTGCCTACACGAATGATACCGGAGGAACTTTAGCCAAGACATTTTATATAAACGGAACAGAATGGGATGGAGTGTGCGGAACCGTCGCTCCATTAGACAACGAGTATCCTCTCTTCTCCTCATTCACAGAAGTGCCTTCAAACAACACAGCTTATTCTTCAGGAGCACTCTATAGATTTAATGCGACGATTACATCAACAAACGATACAGCAAGATTTGAATTTAATAGCACAAACTACACTGCCTCCAATTTAACTACAAATGTTTTTAATCTTTCTGTTAGCAATTTAGCCGCGGGAACTTATGGCTATTATTGGCTTTCATGGGGAAATGGTAGTAATCATAATTACAACACGAGTGCAATGAGATATTATACAATTGCAAAGGCATCCCAATCAATCACGCCATTATTAAATGGCGCAAATGCAAATTTAGTTATTGAATATCCGCAACAAATCAACTCATCTTATTCAGGAACAAATCAAACATCCCTAACAATCAACATCAACGGAACTTCTATACCGATATCAATAAATATAACATTCGCAGCAGGCGGCTGGGTTGTAAATTATTCCGCTCCAGAAAATCAAAACTATTCTGCATTTTCAGCATATCTGAATTTAACAATAAACAAAGCTACACCATTAATAAATCTCACACTCAATAATTCAGAGAATAACATAACAATATTTCAAGGCACATCAATAACAATAAACGGGACATTATTGACAGGGGATTCCGGCAATACGCTTCAGCTTTATCTCAACGGAACTCTAATTAATAATAAAACTTCCCCGCTTGAAAATTTAACAAACTTTACTAATCTCGGCTTGTATAATATAACTTTAATTTATCCCGCAAGTCAAAATTATACTCAAGCATCAAAAACATTTTATGTCAATGTAACGCAAGCCCCTGACACAACGCCCCCTTCAATCACACAACTAACAGAATCTCCGGCAGACCCTGCAACATACTCTCAAAACCAAATTTATCAATTTAACGCAACAATCACGGATTCAAATCTTCAGACAGTAATAATAGAATTCAATAATATCAATTATACTCCGATACAAAATGGCAATGTATTTTCATTTAATACAACGAACCTTGCTGCCGGAACATACAACTATTACTGGCAAGCAAATGACTCGGCAGGCAACACAAATATTTCGCAAGTACAAAACTACACAATCTCAAAATCTCAATCAAATGTCTCTCTTTTCATAAATCATTCTAAATCAAATATAACAATAACGCAAGGAACTTCAATTTACCTAAATGCAACTTTGATCACGGGCCTTGGAAATATACAATTATACAACAACAACACACTAATCAATGACAATACCTCTCCTATAACGAATTTAACAAACTTCACATCTCTCGGTTTGCATAACATCACAGCAATTTATCAAGGTAATCAAAATTATACTGCGTCATCTGAAACTTTCTATGTAAACGTAACCGCTCAATTAGATACAACTCCGCCATATTTCATAACAATTCCTGTTAATGCGACAATTAATTACACACAATCATTCTCAGCCAGTTTCCAAGCCCAAGACAACATTGCACTGGACACTTTCACACTCAATGATACAAAATTTGCAATAAACTCTTCAGGCTTTTTAAGAAACGCAACTCAACTGGCAGCAGGAATCTACATAATTAACATAACAATTAACGATACTTCAAACAATATAAATTCAACAATTTATCAAGTAACAGTAAATAGGGCTCTTTCGTCTTGCACAATTTCTTCAAACTCCCCGCAATCTTATCCGTCGCAAATTAATGTCTCCGCCTCTTGCACAAATCCTGAAGCGCAAACAAGTCTTTACAGAGATAATAACGAAGTAACTTCTCAAAACCATCAATTAATAACTTTGGGTGCAGACACATACACTTATATTGCAGACACATCACAAACGCAAAATTACACAAATGCTTCCGCATCTGCAATTGTAACAGTAAATCAAAACACAACTCTCGCATTATCTATCTCCATTTCGCCTTCAACAAATGTTAATTTTCCGGCACAGACAACTGCAACAGGAAGCAACTGCCCGGCAGAACTAACTTGCACTCTCCAAACAAATCACACAGGAATCGTCGCAAATCCTAATGTGGCAACTTTCGGCGTTGAACTCTCTCCTGTACAATACACTTACAACACAACAGGAAATTCAAATTATTCCGCGGCGCAATCAATTCAAATACTGACAATAGCTCAAAACGCAAGCTCTCAAATATCTCTCTTCCTCAATCACACTCAAGCAAACATCACTATACAAAATAACACCCAAATAAATATCAATGCAACACTAATTATAGGCGTAGGAATAATAAAATTGTTCAATAATAATTCGCTGATAAATCAAGGCCAGTCTCCTCTTTACAACCTAACAACATTTAACGTGCCTGGATTGTACAATATCACTGCGATTTACGAAGGAAACGCAAATTACACGCCAACATCGCAAACATTTTATGTCAATGTAACTTTGCCTCCATTAACCGACACGACCCCTCCTGCAATTACAATCATCAGCCCGCAAAACACAACATACACCAACGCGACAATCCTGATAAACATTTCAGCCTCTGACGCAAACATAAATGCAATTTGGTTCTATAATGGAACAGCTAATGAAACTTATATCTCAGAAATTTACAGAACATTCCAGCAAGGCTCAAACACCATAATAGCATACGCCAACGATACATCAAACAACATAAATTCCACGCAAGTCACATTCTCAATTGATTCACTGAATCCCGCAATATTATTCGCCTTCCCGACAGAATCGCAAAATGCAACATTAAACAGAAATTACATTCTGATAAATGTGTCGTCATCTGACGCAAATTTGGCGAACATAACAATCTTCCTTTACAATTCAACACATACTCTGATAAATTCCTCTTTCACAATAATCTCTCCAAATTTCATAAACTTCTCAAACCTAAATAACGGCGTCTATTACTTCAATGCAACAGCAGTCGATATACTAAACAACAAGAATACAACAGAAACAAGAAATGCGACAATAAATATTTCTTCTCAATTATCCCTTTCTTTAAATCTAACATGTGAAGTCGGCGGCCCTTATCAGCAAGGAGCATTAATTCTGGTTCAAGGAAACCTCACAAACCAAACTTCGCCGATAAATAACGAAATAATAAATCTAAGCATTTACAAAAATAATATTCTTAATGCAACAAAATCCGTAACAACTTCCAGTAACGGAAATTATCAAACAACATTTGAAAATCTGACAACAGCAAGCTACATTCTTAATGCAACAACATATCAAAGCATAAACGCCTCGTGCATAAATGCATTCCAAATCGGTTCGCAAGCCTCTCTCGTCCTAGACAAAATAGCAACTATCCACAATATTTCAAACAGCCAAATAATCTACAACATAACTCTTAGAATAACAAATAAAGGTGGCTCTGATTCATTAAATTCAAATATTACCGACGCTGATTCAACAAACTCTCCATATCTCCTGACAACCCTGCAACCAAACACAAACATACAAGTAAGCTATCTTCTAAATCTAACAAGACAAAATACAACGCAATTTTATTTAACATCAATTGCAACAGCGCAAGGTATAGACACTTTCTCAAATTCATTAATAACTACAAACTCAACAGCAATAAATCTCACAATACCTCCCGCATCAATTGGAATACAAATAGTAATAACGAAAAACATAATCTTCATAACAGAAACCTCTCTCAACATAACTTACAACATTACATCAACTCTCTTCAATTCTGGCGACGAGGACTTAACAAACATAAATTACATAGATACTGACATTTCATCAACAGCACTCTCACTAAATCTTTCAAGAGGCTCGTCACAACAGTTATCAAATCCAATAATAATAGCAAAAGCAGCAACGAATACGCAGCATCAGTTCGCTCTCGGCACTGCAACAATCTCTTCTCTTAATTTCTACTCAAATCGCCCGGTAATAAACATCCCGGGCTATGGCGGTCCCGCAGATATAATTGTTCACGCGCCAGCAGCGGTCAGCCCGTCAGCATCTTTCAGCTCAATAATAGAAATAAAAAATATCAACCCTGATATAGGTCAGGATTTCACTCTCAATTACTGGATAACAAGCAACGACGAAACCCAAAACTTTTCATCAGGAAGTCAAACTATTTTCATCTCAGCAAACTCATCTATAAACATCACAGCAACACTCACATCCCCGAATACAGCAGGAATTTACAAACTAAAAGCTTCAACATCCTGGCCAGGTGGCACTGCAACTTCTTTTGATACTTTTGAAATCACTTCAACTCCTCCAATTTCAACGCCTCCTGTACAACAGCCAAGCGGCGGAGGAACAACTCTGCCTCGAAGAGTTCCACCTCCACTTCCACAGCAAGAGCAAAATGAAACACCCTCTGCACAACCAGAAAGAATTCCATCAACACCACAAAAAGAAGAAATAATATGCAACCTCCCATACATCAGACATGGAGAAGAATGCTGCTTAGACGAAAACAACAATGAAATCTGCGACGAAGACGAAACTCCAGACAATTTCTTCACAGGCTTCTTCATAAAAAACGTCCCGGAAATAATAAAAATAAAAAATATCATAATAATCAGCATATTAATTCTAATAGCAATTCTCCTAATTTTACTCTCCCTTCACATATTCAAGAAGAGAAAAAAGAAATACTACAACAGACTAAAACACATAATAGGCAAAAAAGTCTACACAATAAGTGGTATAGAAATAGGCAGATTAGAAGACATTCTCCTTTCAGGAAACAAAATAAGCTCTCTGAAAATAAAACTAAGCAAAAAGAAGAAGTTTAAAATTAAAAGAATCTCAATAAATTATAAATATGTTCAAGGAATAAAAGACATAATTATAATAAGCGAAAAAATCCTTGAGAAAATAGAAAAATGGCAATAGAAAATACTAAGCTTCTAACATAATAATACTTAAATAGTCACAAAATTTTTTTTGCATATGTATAAAAAAATTTTATTATCAATTATATTCTTGTCAACTCTTGCAATATTCCAAGTTTCTGCACAAACAAATGCAGATTTCGCAATTTACACCGGCTCTGGAACTTGGGAGCATAGCATAACTGCATTTGAAA
This sequence comes from Candidatus Woesearchaeota archaeon, assembly GCA_964372385.1. Lineage (GTDB taxonomy): Archaea > Nanobdellota > Nanobdellia > Pacearchaeales > GW2011-AR1 > JAUSIK01. The sequence continues at coordinate 8,418 of CAYJQP010000008.1, forward strand.
AATTCCTTGAATGGAAAGGCCTCACATACAAAGAAATAAACGCGTGGGATTTAAATCACGATACATTAACAAATAATTACAGGGGAATATTTATTCCGGGCGGCTGGGCATATAATTACAAAATTTCAATACATGATAGAGGCGACCAAAATATCCGCGATTTTATAAATTCTGGAGGAGCTTACATCGGGATGAGCGCCGGAGCTTTCTATGCCTGTGATAATGTAAGATGGGAAGGACAAGATTACCCATATTTCTTAAACCTATTCCACGGCGACTGCATTGGCCCAATAGAAGAGATAGCCCCCTGGCCAGAATACACAATGACGACAATGACAATAAATCAAGCACATGAAGCAAATATCTATGAATCACAGACAGAAGACATTTTATATTATGGAGAACCCTATTTTGTCCCAAATACAGGACAAGAAATGCAAACTCTAGCCTCTTGGATTGTCCCGTCAAATCCAATAGCCAACAACGCCCCCGGCATTATTGGTTTCAATTACGGACAAGGCCGCGTCTTACTAGTTGGTCCTCATCCTGAAATTGAAGAGGACAACGATAGAGATGGAACAAATTTTGGAGATGAATTAAATGATAACGGTTCTGACTGGACATTTCTCTGGACAGCAGTTGACTGGCTGCTCCAGCAGCAAATCTCTCAGCCTCCAGAACTGCCGCAAGGTCAACAGCCTCCAATAAATGATACAATTCCTCCGGTAATTCATTCTCTCTCTGATACCCCAGACCCTCTAACTTCCGGAAATTTACTAACGATAAAAGCAAATGTTACAGATAACATTGCAATAAATTCAGTGAGAGTAAATATTTTAGATATATTTTATCCAATGACACTTGAACAAGGCACTGCCTCAACAATTTTCTATGATAATTTTGAATCAGGTGCATTGAATGGCTGGTCTAACACAGCAGTTTCAGGCGGAAATAGATGGACTGCTTCTACATCAAATCCTTTCCAAGGCTCTTGGCACGCACAATCTCAGCCGCGTAGCACATCAGAGCCGGCAAGCGTCCTGGAAAGAGCAATAAGCACACAAAATTATAACGGCATTACAATAAAATACGCAAGAAAACTCATCGGGCTTGACACAGCAGATGAATTCAAAGCAAAATGGTTTGACGGCTCTTCATGGACAGTCCTCGAACAAACAGGCAGTTCTTCAGCCAACGATGCAAATTACATCGCAAAAACATTTAACCTTCCTCTAAATGCAAACAATAATCCAAACTTTAAAATAAGATTTGAATGCACAGCCGGCGCCGTCAGCGAATATTGTAGGATTGATAATGTAAACGTCTCTGCTTCAGCTTCTCCAACAGGATTCTATAAATATATATTCAACACAGCAAATCTCCCGCAAGGCACATATTTATACACAGTTTATGCCGAAGATACTTCGGGAAACCAGCCGCTTCCGCAGGGCGGAGATTTTACAGTTCTATAAAAAAGCAATATTTAAAACTATCTCTGATTATAATTAAATATGAAAAAGAGGTTAATTTTTTTAGAAGTTGTTTTATTAGTATTGCTAATGCATTTAACCAGCGCAGTACAAATAGCAACTGACGACTTCGAATGTAATGGTTTTAATTGCGGATCTGGATGGAATGGGGTGTGGAGTACTTCTGGAGATTGCATTGTTACTAGTTTAGATGTTCCTAGAGGATCGTTCCATTTAAGGGGGCAAGAAGATGCAACTGGAAATTGCATAGCTGATAGAAAATTCAATAATTCTCCTTATGATTTTACTAATCTAACTTTCTGGGCTAAAGCTAATGTTTTAGAAGCAGGAGATTTTTGTAGATATTACTACAATAATGGTGTTAGTTTTTCTCTTCTATTGGAAATAACAGATGGAGGAGATGACGATACTTATAGGAAGTATAGCTTTGAAGTTAGTCAATATGGGGTTTCTGCTGATGCTGGAATAAGAATACGACAATTCGGAGTTGGTAGCGACAATTGCTACATTGACGATATCAACATAACGGGTGATATCTCAGATTCCACCCCTCCTCTCATCACCCTAAACTCCCCTCTCGCAAATCAATTCA
>CAYJQP010000008.1:10599-17337 GCA_964372385.1 Candidatus Woesearchaeota archaeon
TCAGATTCCACCCCTCCTCTCATCACCCTAAACTCCCCTCTCGCAAATCAATTCATAAACACAAATTCAGTTTTATTTAATATAACTCTAAACGAAAACGGCAGTTCAGCATTCTACACATTAAACTCAGGCATTACAAATATCTCCCTATCAACAACAGACAACAGAAACTACAACGCAACAAATAATTCAATTGCCGACGGGCAATACACAGTAAAATTCTACACAAACGATACCGTAGGAAACAGAAACGACACAGTTCAAGCAACATTCACAATAGACACGATAAAACCATTAATCTCAATAACAGCTCCGCAAAACATCTCTTACAGCACAATCCAAACCCAATTAAATTATACAATCGCAGATATAAACCTGCAGACATGCTGGTATTCGCTAAATCAAGGGCAGACAAACATATCAGTAACCTGTGGAAATAACATCTCGTCACTAACATCAAGCCAAGGCTCAAATATCTGGAGAGTTTACGCAAACGACTCTGCAAACAATCAAAACTCCAGCAGTATAACTTTCTTCGTAGATTCAATCACTCCGCTGATTTCATTTACTCAACCAACGCCAACAAACAATTCTATATCACAAGCAAATTCAATTTTCATAAATGTTTCAGTCACAGAAACAAACGAAAACACAATCACATTCACATTGCACAACACCACTTCTCTAATTAATCAAACAAGTTTCACATCACAACAAAGAACAATAAATTTCACCTCTCTCCCCGACGGAATTTATTTCTACAATGCAACAATCAACGACACATTAGGAAACAGAAACTCAACAGAAACAAGAACAATAACAATTGACACAACAAAGCCATTAATCTCCTTCGGCGCAAACACGCAAAACAATGGCACAATAATCCCGCGCTCCAGCATCTTCATAAACGTCTCTGTCACAGAAACAAACGAAGCAAACATAACTTTCACATTGCACAACACCACTTCTCCAATTAATCAAACAATCTTCACAAATCAGCAAAGAACAATCAACTTCACATCTCTTCCAGACACAACATATTTCTATAATGTAACAATAACAGACACAGCAAATAATCAAAATACAACAGAAACAAGAACTATCACATTAGACACAACAGCCCCTGCCTTAACATTAGAACATCCAGAGCCAAAAACATACGGAACAAACACTTCTCTCTCGCTGAACTTCACAGCTTCAGACGCAAATCTGCAATCATGCTGGTACAACTTAGACAATCAAAACAACATCTCATTGCAAAACTGCCAGAACTCAACATTCAATACATCAGACGGCTCACACGCGCTCTACTTATTCGCAAACGATTCAGCAAACAACATAGCGCAAAAAAATGTAACATTCACTATTTTAACAACAGCCCCTGCCCTCAATCTATTATATCCGCAAAATAACTCATTTATAAACTACGCTCAAAATATTTATTTCAATTACACCGCAGTCTCAGGCATCGGCATTTCGTCATGTCAGCTATGGGGAAATTTCAACGGCACTTGGCATTTAAACCAAACAAACGCGACAATTACAACAGAAAACAATTTTTTCATTTTAAGTCTAACAGACAACACATACAATTGGGGAATTATCTGCAACGACACGCAAAACAGAGTAAGCAGTGTAAATTACACATTTTCAATTGACACACTCTTTCCATCACTTGCATTAACACAGCCTTCAGGAACAAAAACATCCAGAAACAATATCCCTCTAACTTTCTCCGCTTCCGATGCCAATTTACAAACCTGTTGGTATAATGTTCAAAGAGGTGCATCCACAGAAATCTCTAACACTACTATAAACTGCTCTTCTACTTCAGAAACATTTAGCGTTACAGTTGACGCTGATTTCACTCTTAACCTTTATGCAAATGACTCAGCAAATAATGTAAATTCATCTTCATCAATCTTCACAGTAACTTCATCAGGCGGAAGCCCTCCTGGCGGAGGAGGCAGTGGTGGTGGAGGTGGCTCTTCCGGCGGCGGAGGAGGCGGTGGTGGTGGAGGAATACCTCCAAGAAGGCCTGCAAATGCAACAAGAGAACTTGAATTTCAAATCTCAAAACCAGAAAATATAGCAATAAAGCGCGGAACATCATCCAATATAGAACTAATTCTCACAAACCTTGAAAAAACATTCATCAACAACTGCAAACTGGAAATTAAAGGCCCTCTTTATCAATTCATAAAAAACAGTCAGCAAAAGGGCCTTGCTCCAAACGAAAAATTCACATTCGCTCTTGAAATCACAATCCCTCAAAATACACAGCCTGGAGAGTATCCATCAAATATCGTCATCAAATGCGATGAGGGACAGACATCAGCAAACATACAAATAGCAATATTCAGAAATTCTTTTGAAGCAAAATTAAATGATTACGAAAGAACATCAACAAACAATCTAAGAATATCATACTCATTGGAAGAATTCGCAAAAGAAAATCACGCAATCACTTTAAATTACGAACTCTTGGACTTAGAAAATATACCACTAACAAAAGGAGAAGACAAGCTCACGCTTCCAGCAGGACAAATTAAAGACTACATTCTTGAATTTGAGCTTCCAAAAGATGCATTTGGAGAATTAAATCTAAAGCTTGTTTTCAACGACGGAAAAATATCAAATGAGCTGAATGAAAAAATAATCTTGGCATCAACAGGAATTTTAGGATTAGTAATCTCGGAAGAAAATAGAAGAACGCTCTCAACTTTCGGCATTATCCTACTTTCAGCTTTAGCCATATTCTTCACATCCCGTTTTATCTATAAAAAAATCAGGGTGAGAAGAACAATCAACGAGCTGAGAAAAAAACACGGAAAAAAAACAATTAAATTGGATTTGCATCAGCATCATAAAATCTGATTTTAAATAACTAATTAAGTCGAATTTTAGATATTCTTTTTGCCCACCAAATAGGACGCGCGTGGTTTTTCTTACGAAAAACATTATACCCTATGCCCGTTAAGTAGTAATCAAATATTTATTTCTTAGTCTTTATCCTTCTTCTCCCTATAAAAAAACTTATTCGTAATTTTCTTGTTAATCAATCTTTTACTATAGCAACAGACTCAAATAATTGAGCGAATTGTCTGTTGCTATCTCGGGGAACATAAATGAAATGCTCAATTATTTATGTTCTCAGTTATATTAGCTTTTTTTAATAAGTTTCCAGCAATGCACCCTTCAAAAAAACAAATGCTCCAACGACAACAGCCAGAAGAACAAATGTAGAATATTACAAGCTGTCTTTTCTAATTGTTATAATTCCCTTACCTGCTTGTTGATTCCCTGCATTTTCTGTATTCATCTTTTCTCATCATCTTCTGCCTTTTCAAATCTTACTCTGCACGTCTATTCTGATGCTTTATAGATTGCAATTCCTAAAAGTGCAATTGCTAAAATACTTAATTCCAGACCGTCAAAAGGAAACACAGCAAGAAAATCCCCTCCCAGTCCAAGTGCAGAAACCAAACCTATTCCGCAGGCAGCGCATCCAGGTGCAATCGCCCCTAAAAGAACCCTTAAAGAAGCAAAAAATCCCAATTTCCTATTCCCAACTCCACGAATAACAACACTCTTGTAATAAATTAAACTAAAAAGTATCCCTAATAAAATACTGATAATAATCAGACTTATGTAAGAGTGCAGTTTAACTAAATTAATAAAACCAACCATGAAAAGCAGGAAAAGTTTAAATGTCCCAAAAAATCCAAGTGAAGGATAAAAACTTGCCAATGCTCTCCAGTTCGCAATCAAAACATTCAAAGCATAAAAAAGCAAAGCTACAACAAAACTTAAAACTACATATCTAAAATTGCTGAAAACATCTTTCAATGTGCTGAAAACAATTCTAATTCCCCTCATCTCGTCCTCAAATTATTTTTGTATTTAAATTTTTAAATCATATTTCATTAATTATCTTAATATTTAAAACTTCGTTAAACACAACAATTCAAGTAACCTTTATAAAACCAGAGAATTAATCTTACAATAAGGCCTCGTAGCTCAGCTTGGATAGAGCGACTGCCTTCTAAGCAGTAGGTCGCGGGTTCAAATCCTGTCGGGGCCATTTCGCTCACAACAACAAAAGTGAGTGAAATTAAAAACCACGCGCGGATAGCATAGTGGCATTGCATTCGGCTGCAGCCCGAATTACCTGGGTTCGATTCCCAGTCCGCGCTTAACATGCTAATCAGTTCAAATTTTATAAAGCTAATAACCATCCCTACCACTTCGATAAGGCAAGGCACATTATCCAGCAACAACTACCTTTTCAACAAACGCGAAGACGAGCAGGCGCGCCCATCTGATCCTGACTGAATATCACTTGTACACCTCTCTTCTATGTCCTACCGTGTGAATCACAACCATCTCTCCATCAACAGAGTAAAGAACACGATACTTCCCAACTCTTAAGCTAAACAGACCTTCGAGTTTGCCAGTCAACGACTTTCCAGCGTACGGATTCCGAGATAGCTCCTTCACCGCACTCTTAATACGCCTCTGGTTCTCAATATGTAGCTCATGAAGTCTCTCCTTCCCCTCCTGAGTAAACCGTATGGGTAGCATCATACATCTTCAATTGGATACAACCTCCCCATCCTCAAATCCTCAAGGCTTCTCGCAAGACTTTGCATCAACTCAACATCTGAAAGAACCTCCACTGTCTCCTGAAAACTCCCCAAATCAAGCGTTCGTCCGCCTCTGGAAAGCAGGCGGGACACTACCTCATTGTAAGACTCTCGAGGGTGCGCCTTTAGCTTGTCTAGTTGCTTCTTGATTCTTACATCCAAAGTGATAGTTGAAATACTCATAGCTACTAATAGGTACTCATTACTATATAAATCTTCCGCGCTCATCCTCTACGACAATCACTCACAGACTGGCAGGCCATAATCCTCGCCCTGCCAGCTCGACATCCGCTGCAAATCACCTGATTAGCTCTTCCGAATCGCCAGTAGGGTCCAGTCCGCGCTTGGCAATCCTTTGACAATCTTTACAAATCCTCAAAAAATCCCAAACACCAAAAACCCACTCGCGAAAAAATCCGCTCGCAAAAAATCATCAAAGAAAGAAAAACCCCAACAAAATCCATCTACATTCAAAAAATTCTTATACCTCTTCTCCCTAAAAACTAAATGAAAAAAAGCATAAAAATCCTCCTCGTAGCAATAATAATCTCATTATCAATCATAACTCGTCTCTCCCTTCTAAACATTCGCCCCTTGCATCACGACGAAGGCGTCAATTATTTTTTCGCAAAACAAATTCTCACGCAAGGCATATTCCAATACAACCCAACAAATTACCACGGCCCAACATATTTCTTCGCCATAGCTATCTCCTTCGCCGTCCTAGGAATATCAGAATTTTCCCTAAGATTTCCAGCAGCAATTTTCGGAATTTTAATCGCCCTCATTCCATTCTTCTTCAAAAAACCACAAAATAAATATCTCGCATCCATCCTCCTGCTCCTCTCACCCTCTCTAATGTATTACTCTAGATACTCAATCCACGAATCCCTTTTCGTCCTCTCAACTCTCATCGCACTCTATGCATTCTCAACAATTATGCAAACTAAATCTCTAAAACATCTTTTATTGTTCTCCACAGCATTGGCAATAGCATTCACGACAAAAGAAACAATTTCAATCACGCTCCTAATCTTAACAGCAATAACGCTCTTCAATTACAAGCAAATAAAAAAACTCAAAATAAAAAATCAAAAAAACACAATACTTCTCTCTATAGCTATCTTCCTCGTAATTTATATAATTTTCTTCACAAGCTTCTTCACAAATCCCCAAGGCATCTTAAACTCAATAAAAGGATATTTCCCCTGGCTCAATCGCGGATTCGCAGAACAAGGACATGCAAAACCATTTTACTATTACATTCAACTGCTATTAAAATATGAACTTCCTCTCCTGCTCCTCGCTCTGCTAGCCATCCCAAAAGCATTCAAAACAAAAAATATTTTCATCAAAAATCTTTCGCTCTGGTTTCTCGCAAATTTAGTAATTTACTCTCTAATCAGCTACAAAACCCCTTGGCTGATAATAAGCATAACAGCTCCAATGGCTCTCCTCTCTGCATTTTCTATAAGCCTTCTAAAAAACAAAAAACTAAAATATTTCATAATAACAATAACAATTATCTACCTATCAATAATTTCAATAAACCTAAACTTCATCAATACATGGCAAAATAATTCTCTGGCATACGTCCATACAAACCCTGACATCTTAAACCTCGTGAATGAAATCAATGCAAATTACAAAGAAAATTCAAAAATCATAATCCTATCAGACGAATACTGGCCCTTGCCTTTCTATCTCAACGGAAAAGATGTCATGTATTTTGACAAAACAGAAACTTTCAATCAAACTCTAATGAAAGAATACGATATCTTCATCGCTAAAGAAAAAATAGCAAAAGAAATGGAAAACATTCAAAATCTAACTCACAGCAAACACATCTTAAGAGAAAATCTAATTTTGCATCTCTTTATAGATAACTAAATTGATTCAGTTACAACCTTTTCAGTTATCCGGACAGAGAACTGAATACAAAATGTCATACAATTAATTCAGTTCTCTGTATTATAGAATGAATTAAATTACATCTCTATTTTATATGTTTATAGCATTATGGATAATTCTGTTGATGATACTGTTAAGCCAAAAGGTGATGGATAGTTTCACAAGTAAAAATTAACGACGA
>CAYJQP010000009.1:0-17100 GCA_964372385.1 Candidatus Woesearchaeota archaeon
ATATGACAAAGAGGATTAATTTATCGTTAGGAAATAATAATCGGATACCACAGTTTATATTATATCAGCAAGATAAGTATTTAAACGGAGATTTTTATAAGATTATATGAGGAGATTTTTAGTTATTTCCATAATTTTATCGCTAATAACTCTTCCAATTGCATGGTATCTTTTGTCGCCCTTGTTTATAGACAAAACTGTAAGTGAAGAGATTCCTGCTAATAATGTCAATGTGGAGAATTTTGTTTTTTCATATTCAGGAGCATTCTTAGGGGTGGATTCCTTTCATCAAGTTGATGGCAATGCCTTAATAATATCTGGAGAGAAAACTGATTATTTAAGGTTTGAAAATTTTAAAAGCACAAATGGCCCTGATTTAAAAGTTTATTTATCAAAAGACCTGGAAGCGACTGATTTTGTGGATTTAGGAGAGTTAAAAGGAAATATAGGCGATCAAAATTATGAATTGTCTACTGGAATAAACTTAAATGAATATAAGTATGTTTTGATTTGGTGCAAACAATTTAGCGTTTTATTTGGATATGCTGAACTATCTCCAATTGTATAAAAGCCTCTACCGCGACTTGAACGCGGGACCTCAACATTTTTAGATATTATTTTGATTATTTGCTAATTCGACAAACAATTTACCAATGTTGCGCTCTAACCAACTGAGCTATAGAGGCATATCAAATAAAAATAAAACCCTATAAAAAGCTAACTGTTTTTTGAATAGCTCTGGTTTAAATCAGGGAGCCATTCAAATTTTACAACGTAACTTGTCACCTGAAATCCTTGCTCAAATAAATTTTTGAGCCAATCCTGATATAAACTGATAAAATTGCCTCTCTCTATAGGCTCACTTAAGCTTAATTCATGATTACTTATTATAAATAAGGCGCCCAAAAACAATAGTTTTAATATTACTAGAGTTATTTTCATTTTAGTTTGTTTTATTTATGGATTCATTTAAAATCCAATTTTGCTGAACAGCATAACCTGTGATCTTGCCCACATTAGCAAACAGGCTTTTAATCCATAAGAAATATAATTTTCCCCCCTCCACTATGCCATCATAGCTAGTAAGGTCTACATCATATATAGAATATATCCTATAAATTGAAAAGCTAAAGAAGATTATTAGTAAAACAGCCAGAATTAAAAATAGATTCTTTTTTATAATAATAAATATATTTATTGCATCTTGGGATTTGAACATCATAATAAATAGAATTATTCCAACGATGCTAATTATTAACCATCCTATCATTTTTATTGTATTTATTCTTAACATAACTTATATAAAAACCTTTCTCGAATGATTAGATGAATATTAGAAGAAAGAGCAGTATATCTATAATTATAAAAATTAAGAAAATCCAAGTATCAATAATGCCTCCTGTCTTGACTACACCAGAAGATTGATACTTGAGAGGCCAGAACGGTTTAATCCCATTTATTGTGAAGCTATCTAAAAATAAATGAAACGAATAGCCCAAGAAAAAAGGCAAAGCAAATATTGGATATAAAAATGCGAATAACAAAGAGATTAGTATGCAGACAGTATATGAATGCAATGGACCGCGATGAGTTAAGACCATTTGGACTGGTCTGAATATTTTTTTCCTACCAATAACAGAAAAGGCGCTGTCAATATCTGGCAATAAGCTAGAGATTAATATTACTGGAATGAATAATAGTTTATGGTTTGCAAATGGTAAAAAATATAATGCAATAGCCAAACCAACAGCCAAATGTGTCCTCTTTATCATAGTTATATGAAAAATACTAAAAATTTAAATCTATCCTTTTAAATAAAAGCCCTTATAAGATTCGTTAATTCTGCCCTATTTTCAAGCTTCTCTCTTCCAGATTTAAAATGATCGAATCCCTTTCTACCCCCTTCGTATCTAGGAACTATGTGAAAATGAAGATGCTCAACTTCCTCATTTAATGAGGCAATGTAAATCTTATCCGGATTTAATGATTGCATTAAAGCTTTGCCTATAAGAGCAGAAGTTTCCCCTAATTCGTGCGCTAAACCTATGTTAGCATAGGAGATATCAGAAATATGCTCTTTAGAGATAATTAGACTATGCCCTTTAGAAATAGGAAAATCATCAAGCATAACATATATTAAATTATTTTCGTACAGTGTTTGTCCGTCCTTTTCTCCTGTTTTAGCAAATCTACAAAACAGACAATCTTCGTTACAATTCATTTTGTATAAAATCGAAGTTGTTTTAAATAGTTAATTACATTGAAAGAAAATTAAGAAAACATTTAAAATACATCAAACGCTTCTTATATGAAAAGCCCTGTAGTATAGTTGGTCAAGTATACGGGACTCTGGCTCCCGTGACCCAGGTTCGAATCCTGGCAGGGCTATCAAAAAACTTATAAACTAGACATTCTTAAATTAAATATGCCTAAAAAGAAAAAAAAGGATAATATAATAGGTGAAATATCAAATTATTTTGAGCATGTAAACGCTGCAGCAATAAAACTTTTAAAATCTTTAAAATTGGGGGAGATTATTCAAATAAAGGGCGGGGAAAATGATTTTGAGCAAAAGGTTGATAGTATGCAAATTAATAAAAAGCCTGTTAAAGAGGCAAAAAAAGGCGATGAAGTCGGTATAGTTGTTAATCAAAAAGTAAGAAAGGGTTATAAAGTCTATAAAAAATAATTCCTTAGATATAAGAATAGCGAGTTTCTTATAAATAATATGCAGTGTAGTAGCTAATGAAAAATTTGTATATCTAAATACAATAGAGTATTAATATGCCTCCACTTTTAAGTCAAGTAAGAGCTTCCCTAATAAAATTTAATCTTCCCCCTTCAAAAATAATAAAGGGAAATCAAATATTCTTATCTAGAAAAGAAGATATTATTCTTTATCAGAAAATAATAGGATTTAGCAATCGTAAACATTTAAATAGAATCAAAAACTTCAGAAATTTAAGCTCCTGTAGTCTAGTAGTCAAGGACAGTGCCCTCTCGAATCGCCGAGGAATAAATCGTTTAGATGATGCCCTCAGTCCTCTCTAGGACAGGCACTTTCATTTAATTGCCTTTATTTTCTAAAGGCAATGGAGAACGGCGCAGACCCGGGTGCGAATCCCGGCAGGAGCATGAGTACTTTTTGTCCAATTTGGTGGGACGGTTTTTCCCTCCGAATTGGATAACATCTAATTCTTAGGGATCGGGATATGTCCGAATGTGTGCCGAGTTAATATAAATAATAAAGCATTAATGGAAACATGAAAATCGACCCTTACAGGCACAAAGAAAGATTCCTTAAATGGAAGGAGAGGGTTAAAGATGGTATTCCTAATATCAGCAAGGAAAACTCTCACATTATCCTTCAATACATAAGCGATATGGAAAAAGGGGTGAATATTGCCTCCTCAAATGTAAAAGATTCAAGAAGCTACATTAGGCTTAACAGCCTCAAAGAGAGACTTTGTTTTTTCGCCAATAAATTCAAAGAGTTGTTTGGAATAGACAAAATCATAGATATCGAAGAAGAACAATTGGTAGGATTTTTTTCTGAGATGAAGAATGGAACAATAACAAGAAAAGACGGGAAAGGATATAAGTCAGTCGATACCTACGCAAAAGACCTCAAGGCATTCTGGCATTGGCATCAGAAAGTAAGTAAAAAGAAAGGTATAGAAATCCCAGAAATAACTTCAGATTTAGACACAAAAACAGAAAAGCCAGACTGGGTGTATTTAACAGAAGAACAAATTAAACAGTTATGTGATAATGCAAAATTTGAGTATAAAGTTTTGATGATGTTCTTGTTTGATACTGGAATTAGAGCACCTACCGAACTCATAAATGTCAGAGTCTCTGATTTATATAATAACTGTAAGGAAGCCCATATCAGAGAAGAGACAACCAAAACATTCGGAAGAAGATTCAAGCTCATGATTTGTAAAATCTTGATGTTCATCAAGAATCTAACTCTATGAAGACTCTTGAGATGTGGAGTTTGTGCGAGTTTTGTGAAAATCGGGAGAAATCTTAAAGCTCTTACGTGTATTAATTATATTAGGGGAAATAGAGCCATTCATTATCTTTTGATTTCCTACGTTTTAGCATTTCTTGCCAGTCACTTTTATTATTTATTATTTCTTCCAAATCATTTTTGTTGTACAATATAGTAGGTTTACCATCGCAAATAACTTCATAATTGTGTTTTGTGTCAATATCATTTAAACTATTTATTATTCCTATTCCAGAAAAGTTGAGATGATGTATTGTTGATACTTTTTTTCCACTGCGATATTCTCTATCCATTAGTTCTTCTAATTCTTTTTTTTGCTCTTGATTTAATTCTTTAAAATCTAGTTCATATTTTTTTAAGAACTCATTTTCGGCCTTAAAAGCCCTATATTTTGCAGCATCATGTTTTTGTTGTCTGACTGCGTCATATACTACTCATTTTGCTGCAAGATAGGGAGAGTCATCAAAATAGCAGGGATTATTACGAGAAGGACTTTTTCTTATTTCATAAACAAAAGATAATAAATCTATACCTACGCCTTCTGGATAGCCGTCGGCGTGTCTATAAACAATACTTGCAGGTTTATCTTCGGCCTTTATTAAAAATGAAATTACAGCACTAGTTGTCATTAAGATTGAGCAGATTTATAGTTTATAAACCTTTTTAAACACCTTTGTAATATACTAAATATGCGAGGAAATGAAAATGGAAAAGAAATTAGAAATAGGAAGATTACGGTTGTCCATAGTAACTATAGTTGGGCATGTAGATCATGGAAAAACTAGTTTATTAGATTCCTTTAAATCGTATTTTGAAAGTTTCTGGAAAAACATTAAACCCTTTAAAAGTTAAAATATAGTTCACACTCCCTTCCCCATCACATAAACCACAACATTTAAATAGTTAGTAAGAATAGTCTTACCATGAGCCATATAGACATAACTAAAATGAGTTCAAAAGGTCAAGTAGTCATTCCTCAAGAACTCAGAAAAGACATCCAAGAAGGAGATAAGTTAGTAGTCATCAGAAATAAAGATCAAATTATTCTTAAAAAAGCAGATAAGTTTGATAAAAATATAGAGGAAGATTTAGAATTTGCTAAAAGAACTGAAGAAGCATACAAAAGACATGAAAGAGGAGAATTCAAAAAAATGTCTGCTGATAAGTTTCTTGAAGAACTTGAAAAATGGTAAATGTTATCTTTGATGAACATTTTCAAAAAATTATTTCTAAAATAAAAGATCAAGAAATTCAAAAAAATATTAAGAACAAAATTAAAAAGATAATAGAAGATCCAGAAACGGGAAAGCCTATGAGGAATGTAAGAAAAAATACGCGAGAAGTATATGCTAGGGGAGGATCTTTTAGACTTTCTTACGCATACCACAAAGAACAAGATACTATAGAGTTTTTAGACTTTTATCACAAAGATGAACAATAAGAAAGACAACCTATAAATATTCCATCAGTCTATAAAATTCAAGTAAATCACAAAATCCCTCCAAAGCATCAAAATAGGGTCTTGCTCGGCAGGAGCAGTATATATTTTTGACATTTTTCAGGGATGTACAGCAAATATACAAGTTGCTTATAAGAATAAGTTGTCTTGTAATCCCATGAAAATAGACCCTCACAAGCACAAAGAGAAATATCTTAGATGGAAAGAAAAGACAAAAGAAGGCATTCCTAATATTACGAGAGGCAACTCTGATATTATTAAGCAGTTTCTTAATGATATGGAAAGAGGTATGAATGTTGCCAAAGGAAGTAAAAAAGGAGCAAGAAGCTTTATTCGCCTTAATACTTTGAGAGACAGGCTTATCTATCTCTCTAAAAACTTCGAACTTAGACTTTCTCTTGATCTATTAAATAAAGTAAATGAAGAACAGCTTCATACATTCTTCACCGAAATGAGAAATGGGCAGATTCGGAGAAAAGATGGAGAAGAATATAAATCTGTTGCTGATTACGTCAAAACCTTTAAAGCATTTTGGCATTGGTATATAAAAATGCAGAAGAAGGAAGGAAAAGAAACCGACGAATCTATTCTCCTTGCAAATGGAATAAAAATCAATAAAGAACAGCAAAAGTATTCACAAATCCAGCCTAAAAACTGTCTCAAATGCAAAACCAAGAACGAAGCAACAAATCGCTTCTGCAAAATTTGTGGAATGCCTTTAAATGAAGAAGATGCTCAGAATATCATCATCGCAGAAGTAGAAAAAACAACCAATAATAATAATAATAAAATTAATGAGATCATGAACTCTCTTCTCAAAGATCCACAAATTCTTGAATTAATTAGAAAGAAAATATCAGGAGAACATGACCAAAAAGTTTAAATAGGTGCATGCACATATTTACACATGGTTAATATTACATTGGCTATCCCTGAAGATTTGAAACAAGAGTTGCAGAAGCATGAAGAAGTGAATTGGAGTGCTGTAATGAGAAAAGCTTTACAAGAACATCTGCGTAAGATCCGTATAGCTGAAGCCATTACAAGTAAAAGCAAATTAACGCAGAAAGATGCAGATGATATTGCTAGAAAGATCAAAAGAGAGATGGCCAAAGAACATGGCTTATTATAATGATTTTTATCATAGATGTTAATGTAGTTATTTCTGCTTTAATCAAGAATGGAAAAAATAGAGAACTCCTAATTGATTCGCCTTTTACACTCTATAGCCCAGAAACTTTAATGACTTCTCTTAGAAAATATGAAGCATTGATTATCGAAAAATCAGGATTATCAAAAGAAGAATTTGAAGAACTACTTAGTCTGTTAATAGAGAATATTACTATCATGGAAAGAGCAGCGTATCAGGAATTTATGCAAGAAGCTGATAAAATCCTTGGAACTGTTGATAAAGAAGATGTTCCTTATATCGCTCTTGCTTTATCAAGAGCTAACGATGGAATTTGGAGTGACGATAATCATTTTCAAAAACAAAGGAAAGTAAAAATCTGGAAAACAGTGGACATCATGAAATGGGCTGATCAATTTGCATCTTCATCCTAACTCCATGCCCTGTAATAATTTCAATCATCTCAATTTCATGAAACATAAACAAAATATCCCAGCATTGTTCTTTGGTTATTGTGAAATTTCTACATAGTTTTTCGAAGACAACAGGAAAAGGAATAATCTCTTTCTTACTCACTTCTTGAGCTTGCTGTAATCTCCTCAAAAAGAGTGTATAAAGCCCTGTTCTATGAAGTTGTTTCTGCATTATGTCCTCCCCTTTGCTTTTCCTTTAACATATCTTCATACAGTCTTCTAAGAATAATGATCCATTCAGGCCCTTTATTCAATTCTTGATTTATTTGTCGTTCTTCCATATTTTCGAATGCTTTCAAACTTTATATATTGCCTAAGTGAAAAAAACATATGGAAATCTCCATGTTTTTCCTCATGAATTTCCCCATGTTGATGCCTTATTGATTATACATACCATCGTGGAAAAAATGTGCGCAGAGTTATATATTTTATAAGGCATAAAAGTTTATAATCTTCTTGTAAAAACTTGTACATTTGATAAATAATGCAGTTCAACTATATAAATTGTTAAAGTAAAAAAGTTTCATAAAAAAATACTAAAATTTTTTAACCTGTGTATTTTAAAAGAGTAAAATTTTGGACATTTCTCTAAATTGCAGAAGAAAAGATATCGAATTTTTGCTCTACAAAAAGAAACAAAGCAAATCGATATGAGGTGAGACTACGTTAGCCTTTAGGCAGGAGCCGAGCCTCTATGAGGACGCTGATTTAATAGCCAGCACAACACCAGAGTTTCATGAATAAAAACTATTTCCTAATTCCTCTCAAAATTATAGTTGGAGTTCTTATAATTTGGTTCTTTTATCAAAGCTATATCATTCTTCAGCCTCTTTTCACTAAAAACTATAATTGGAATCTCTACTTTATTCTCTTCACACTAACAGTGACAGTTTCCCTTTACTACAATTATCTCTTTCATAAGAAGATTTTTGCACGGCTCGAAATGAGAAGAAAACGAAAAGAAATGCAAGAACAGCAAAAGGCGTTTATAGAAAAATTTCTTAAAGAAAACTTCTCCCAGTATAATTCTGAAAATCTAGATAAAAGAATCAAAGAAATAGAAAATATAGAATTTCTTGAAGAAGTGAATAAAATTTATCATAAAGATATAGAAGATAAACTAACCGAAGCAAAGCGAGTTTTAAAGGAAATTCAGCACAAAGAAAGAATAGAGTATTTAAAAGAAGAAAAAGGGGAGCTTGAATCAGAGATCGGAGAACTAAAGCACGAAAAAGTCATGGAATCCAATGACAAGGAAACTAAAAAGCGAGAGATTAAAAGAGAGCTTAATCTTGAAGAAAACAAAGTCTTTATTAAAGACGAATTAAACAAGGAAGAAATTGAAGTTCTTTTAGAGAATAGTTATAGGTATGTAAATGAATATGATGTAGAGGAAAAGAAAATGGTTTCTATTCTTATCAAACCTACTTTAAACCATTCAAAAACCCATACTTTTCTGGTTTGGTCGCTCTCAAATCTTCTTCAATTTATGGAAGGAGTTGAGGATGTTAAAGAACATGAAACAAGAGATGCGGATATTACTTTCGATTATAAAGGAAAGACATATGCTATTGAAGTTGAGACAGGAACTCTTCTAGGAAAAAAGAAACAAACTCAAGAGAAATTAAATTATCTTAACAGAAAATATCCGGGAAGATGGATGTTTGTAGTTTCTAATAAAAATTTACTTCCAGCATATCGAAAGCTAGGGCCAGCCACCTCAAGAAATGAGGTGGCGAAAAGGCTGGAAAAAATGCTAAAAAACTCCACTCGAAATTAATGAGTGGAAATTTTGAGTGTTCGACGAGAAATCATGAGAAAAATCCAATTTCGGGCAGCTCTGTATATTCTCTATTCTCTTTGTTTGATCTGACGCATAACGAGTAATATCTTTCTCTTATCGTAAGTTTTATCCTTATCCTGTTTCGCCCCCCCATTTGCTGAAACATTATCATTTGATTTTTCAGGAGGTGAAAAGAAAATTCTATTAAACTCTCTTACAATTTTCTTACGAAAATTGTAGGTATTTGCATGCTCTGCATGAGCTAACCAGCCTTGTAAACGCGAGGCAATAATTTCATATTCAGTACCTGCAAGATAATTTTCTCTCCATATCCTGAGATTTCTTTTGATCTGCTTAATACTGCTTTCCTTAAGTATTCTATAATAATAAAAAACACGAAATCCAAGCAGAGGAACTCCTTGATGCAATGGAATTACTCGTGATTTAGTTAGATGTAATTTTAATCCTAAAGTGTGAAGATAATCGTTAATGTATCTCTTATATCGCCCAAGTTTTTCTTTATTTTTATCAAGGATTACGAAATCATCAACATAACGCAGATAATATTTCGCTCTCAAAGTATGCTTCACAAAATAGTCCAGCTTATTCAGAAAGACATTTGCGAAAAATTGGCTTGTATAATTGCCTAAAGGCATTCCTCGCCCCTTAACTGGAGTATTATACTCTAAGATTAGTTTTGTAAGCCATAGAATATCTCTATCATGAACTCTTTCATTAACAATCCTAAGCAGTATTTCGTGATCAATACTTTCGAAATATTGAGAAATATCTGCTTTTAGTGCATATCCCTGAACATAGTTATTATCTTCAATGCCTTTCAACCTCTTTCCATTTTGAGTTACCTTTTTTATAAAATAATCAAACCTTTCTAGTGCTTTATGATGCCCTTTCTTTTTTCTTGAAGCGAAGTTATCATAAATAAAAATAGGGTCAAAAATCGGATGAAGAATATTTACAAGAGCATGATGAACAACTCTATCACGAAATGAAGCCTTGCCTATTTTCCTTGTTTTCGGATCTCTTATAACAACAATGATAATGGGTTCAGGTTTATACGTTTTTTCTATCAACTCTTTTTGTAATTTCATAAGATTATTTTGCAGATCATTTTCAAATTCTACAACATAAAGCTTCTTGCTCTTACCTCTTTTCGCTTTCTTATATGCAAGAAAAAGATTTTCATAGGAGCACAACTTTGTATAAAGATTTCTGTGGGTTTTCATCGTATTTCATTTCTATATGTGTCCTAGACTTGGGTTATTCCGAGCGACTCACGGGAGATAGAGGAATTCCTGTTGCAGTTGAGATTAGCCCTATCGGAATTCGCCCTGAACCTCGCGACAGTCGTAGCATGATCATCAAGTTTCACCATAACTTTAGGTTTCGCTCCAAACTTACCCAAGGTTCTTCATTACTACTTGCTATCGCTATTGTATTTGATGGCATAAAGCACTATGATCGTGCCTGTAGCCCAAGTTGTTGCCTTTCATTGATATTTTTCAGGGAAAAACATCTCGAGATAACTCCTAGGACAACCGATAAATGCTGAATATAGCTTTTAAACTTTATTCCGCTTTTTGGATAAAATAGCTAAGTATCTACTTTTAAGTTACAACATAACAGAAAGATTTAAATAGTGGCAATTCTCCTGAAAAATAGAGATTATATATAAAATCTATAGAAAATCAATAAAATGTTAACCCAAGGCAAAATATACACTTTAACGAAAAGAATAGCAAAGCATGGAAAACAAGCAATCATAGTTATCCCTCGTTTCTTGCAAAATGAGTTAAAACCTAAAACTATAGTTGAACTTAAAATAAATGTAATTAAGGAGGTAAGCGAAGATGACTCAAACATATAGAAATTCAACAGAAGTAATGCAGTTAGGAGGTTATCCTATTTATATGAATGATTTAGCTAATGCTTGTTTACTGGGAAGACTAAATATGTTTCTAATTGGAGATACTGGTTCTGGAAAAACTCAGCTTGAAAGAGATATGATGGCAAAATTCGGAGATAATGCAGTCTATATTCTTGGAAGAAATGATATGGATACTAGGGAACTATTCCAGCAAATAAATCTTGAAAAATTAAAGACTGCAAAAACAAGCGCTGATATAAAAGAACTTACTGACAAAGTAGGCTACCATCTTGTTGTTGTAGACGAGTTGCCTAATTGTGTTCCTGCTGTAAGGGGTCAATTATTTAACTTATTTGATGGATTTGTAGAGATTGGTGGTAAAGCATATTCTATAGGCAATGGATATTCTGTTGGAATTGCTGCTGGAAATATTGGGCAGAAGTTTACAGAATCTTCAAACGATTTAGGCAGGGCATTAAAGGATAGAATGCATGTTATTGTAGACTTGGATTATTTTGCTCCTAAACCTTCTGATACTCTTGAAATCTTGGCAGGAAATACAAATCCTAGAGTTAATTTCCAAGCTGATGGAAAAGATAATTCGCGAGATATCATAGCGAAGCATGGGAAATTAATAGAACAACCAGTTCCATTTGAAAAGTTGTTATTGGCTAACTATTTGGTTAATGGTTTAGATTATTGCAATAATGGGATGAGTAAAAGAAAACTTAAAGATCAATGGCCTACTGCAATAACAAGTCATGCACAAGGATCTGATGAAGCTTTAATTTTGCCTTTATCAACTAGAGCGGCTAAATCCACAATAAGATTATCGCAGGCTCTTGATAGCATTGTTCAAGAAAAAGCAGGAAAACCAGTAAATATTGATGCTCTTGAATCTATGATGCAATCTTACAAGTTTGTCGCCGCATATTCCGGAGTTTTAAATGAAGCTTCAGTCGATGCAAATTATAAGGGAGATAAATATCAAGCGTTAGATGCAGTTATACAATCTACACAAGCACAGCATTCACAGCAAAAAGAAAATATAAAAGCTGGTTTGGAGATGGCAGCTTCTGGCAAAGTGAAGCAAGAAATTCTTAATAAATTTACTGGAAGATGGACTTTTATGAGGGATATTTTAACATATCTGGCTCGCCAGGAAGGTGCCAAAAATGGCGATTGAAATTCCTAAGAGCTATATGGGTGAACCTATAAAAGGTGCAATGGACAAAATACTAAAAGGAAATTCCCAAGCTGGAAAGCCTAAAGGAAAGAATTCTAAAAAAGCACCTCCTAATTTTGTACCATCGCCGTCTAATTTAACTGATGTAGATAAATATATTATACTTCCAGAAGCACAACATGGAAATTATTCGTATCCTGAAATGCTAGTTGCAATGGATAAAAGACATTTCGATAAAGATTGGAATAAAGCTCATGAGTTATTGATAAAAGAAAATGCTTATATGCTAACAATTAGACAATTTGCAGATTTTCTTTCTTTGTTAAAATCTGGAAAAGCTTTTGATGGTAATGGTAATAAATTAGATAAGAGAAAATTAGAAGATGTTTTAAATGACATAATTGAAGTTAGAGAACCTTATAGAGCAGAATGGCTTGATGCTAAATTTGAAGATGGAAATATAATCTATCATGCCCTTAAGAGAAAATCAGGACATTATACTCTTGTAGAAACAAAAGAGCCTTTAGCTAATTATATTGAAGAAGATAAAGCCCCTGGAATAAATTTGAACGATTGGCTTAAGAAAGCTAATAATCACGGACTTCCAACTCCTAAGACTAATAAAGGAAAGATGTATTATTGGTCCCCGGTTGAAGGAACTGTCGCGTGGTTCGGGGCGGATTCCGGTGGGGCTTTTCTCGGCTGCGTCAGGTATTCCTCTATCTCCCGTGTGTCGCTCGGGGTACGTCCAGCGCGCGCAAAAATTTAGGAGAAAAATATGACAATAAAAATACCTAGAAATTACATGGGAGAGCCAATTGAAGGCTCAATGGAAAGAATATTAGCTGGGTCTCCATCGCCGTCTACACCAGTAGTTCCATCAAATGTTAGTCCTAATGTGAACATTAGCACTATTGGAGATTATTGGCAAGTTTCAGGAGTTAATTATAGAAATGGGATTCATACTGTTGACTTGGCAAAAACGCTTCTTGATAATGGGAATGCAAAAACACAAGATGAATGGGCTTCTTATTCTGAATCTGCTTTAACTCAAAATGAATTCAGAGCACCAGATTATCCTTTATTTTATGGATTAGTGAAGGCGCTTTATAGTGCAAAAGATAATTCAACAAAAGCCCAAGAAGTAGAAGAAGCAAAGAAATTTTTAAAAGACACTTCAAGAGCAAGATGGTTAATGACATTGACGAGAATAGATTACCAACCTATCGGAGAAGATATAATTACTCACAATTTTGGAACAAGAGAAAAATATGAAGAGAAAACTGATTTTGTCGGTTTAGATGGATTATTAACAGATAAGGCAACCCCTGCAAGTTGCAAAGCGCTTTTAGGCAGTGATAATGTTCAAGAGATTAGTGATGTTTTTCAATGGCTTAATGGAACAAATACTTATATCTTGAGAGTTAATTCTAAACCTGATCAATTAATTGAGAGAGTCGCGGGGTTCTGGGCGGGTTCCGTTAGGGCTGGTCTCGGCTGCGGCAGGAATTCCTCTGTCTCCCGTGAGTCGCTCGGGGTACGTCTTTCTGCCGGAGGCAGCGCGCCCGTAAAATAATATTAAAATGACACTTCAAACACTTAAACAGAAATTGCATGAGGCAAAGAATAGAATTGGTTTAGTTGGAGGCTCATTAAATATTCAAGAATATGATGAAGCAAAAAAGAATGTTGCTGCTCATATAAGCCTAGAAGGATGGAACATTGAAATTACTCTGAGAAAAGGTTTTGAGCCTGTAAATGATAAAAGACAAAAAGCTTTTGCAAGAAAGAAAAAGATTACTAACGGATTGGAAACTTTACTTACCGATATTTTACATCATGAATGCGGACACTGGGAATTGCCATTGGGCACTGAACTGGGATGCCCTTACGATATTTATCATCATGATAAAATATTAGAAGCCGTTAAAGGCGCATTACCACAAGATAAGAAAGGTCATGCCGCCTATGTAGCAAACGCATTTGAAGATGTTATTGTAAATGCGAGAGTTGAAGAATTCAAAGGAGACTTTTCAGGGCAAGTATTATTTTGGGATAATGAAGGGTTGAGTGCTGTGCAAAATGGACAAAAAGGATATACTCCATTTTATGAAGCTTTTGTGAAATTGAATATGCATACACTTGGAGACACAATTGATACTGCCCTATTAAAGAGGCATTACAAAAATGATAAAAGTATTGATAAAGCAGTTGAACAAGTTGTAAAAGAATTAAGCTTGCCAAAAGATGTAAAAAATACTAGACAAGGAACATCTGGATTATTCAATAAAAATAACTGGCCTAGTATGGCTGCCTCTTTTGCAAAATATTTAGCTCCTTTATTAGATGAAGCTCCAACAGAAAGACTTTCTGCTGCTGATTACGGAGAAGGCGAAGATGAAAAAGGTGGACAGTGTCCAGCAGGCAATGGAATAGATCAGAAAATGGGGACTCCAGAAGGAACAGAGGCTATAGCTTATGGCAGGTATTCTGGGAAGGAAGGACCTTCAAAAAATATTCCAAGACATGATCAATTGGATGCTGTTTACAAAAGACTTGCAAAAGACATTCCAGTTAAAGTAGATTCTATGACAAGAACCCAAAGTTTACCAGTAGCAACACTTACTTATCGTCCTTTTGATGAAGAGAAAGATGATCCTATTAGAATAAAGGCTTCTAAATTGCAGCTAACTGATGAAGGGCTAACATTCTCTTATCCAGAAAGACCAATAGTAGTAGATTCTAAATTTAAGATGCAAAGAAAAAATTTTCCTGATTTCAAGATGATTGTTTTAGATAGCTCTGGAAGCATGGCAGAAGGACTAAATGGAGATGCAGGAAGCACAACTTTTATTCCATGGGGAGACAACAGCAAGTATCATCATGCACTTTTAGGATTTTATGGAATTGAAAATTTCTTGCAAAAACAAGGAGTAGCCCCATATATTAATCATGGAGTCTCTCTATTTTCTAAAAGAACTAGGTATAAGGAAGCGGATTATAGTGGAATTGATGAAGTCAGAAAGTTGGCTTTATCTCCAGAATTTGGAGGGGCTACTCATATTGATGCAAAAATACTTACTCAAGCATTAAAAGGCAGAGAAAGTTTTGTTTTATCTATTTCCGATGGAGAAATTGGCAATTGGAATTCTGAAAAAGCTGAGTTTATGAAATTAGCGGCTAATAATTATTATGGACATATTCATTTAGGCGGAGATACTCACTTTACTAATGATTTGAAATCATGGAAAATTCCAGTCTTTTATGTTAAATCTGGAAAAGACTTATCACATCTAATGGTTGACATTGCCAAGAAGCAATATGACCAATTTACAAAAATATGACAATAAAAATACCTAGAAATTACATGGGAGAGCCAATTGAAGGCTCAATGGAAAGAATATTAGCTGGGTCTCCATCGCCGTCTACACCAGTAGTTCCATCAAATGTTAGTCCTAATGTGAACATTAGCACTATTGGAGATTATTGGCAAGTTTCAGGAGTTAATTATAGAAATGGGATTCATACTGTTGACTTGGCAAAAACGCTTCTTGATAATGGGAATGCAAAAACACAAGATGAATGGGCTTCTTATTCTGAATCTGCTTTAACTCAAAATGAATTCAGAGCACCAGATTATCCTTTATTTTATGGATTAGTGAAGGCGCTTTATAGTGCAAAAGATAATTCAACAAAAGCCCAAGAAGTAGAAGAAGCAAAGAAATTTTTAAAAGACACTTCAAGAGCAAGATGGTTAATGACATTGACGAGAATAGATTACCAACCTATCGGAGAAGATATAATTACTCACAATTTTGGAACAAGAGAAAAATATGAAGAGAAAACTGATTTTGTCGGTTTAGATGGATTATTAACAGATAAGGCAACCCCTGCAAGTTGCAAAGCGCTTTTAGGCAGTGATAATGTTCAAGAGATTAGTGATGTTTTTCAATGGCTTAATGGAACAAATACTTATATCTTGAGAGTTAATTCTAAACCTGATCAATTAATTGAGAGAGTCGCGGGGTTCTGGGCGGGTTCCGTTAGGGCTGGTCTCTGCTGCAGCAGGAATTCCTCTATCTCCCGTGAGTCGCTCGGGGTACGTCCAGCGCGCGCAAAAATTTAAGGAGTAAACTATGAACTTACAAAAAATCATGGATAAAGAATGGCAGAATGTGAGAAAGAGTTTCTATTATCCTCAACTGCCTCTCCTTCTACTTCAATAATAAATCTTTCAGCATCCTTTTCTTTCTTCTTCAAACCCTTCTTAAAATCTTCTCTGAACTTCTTTTCAGTTGGAGAGGTAACAAAACCTCTAATGACCTGGAGATCATTGTAATTCTGCCATAAACTATCTTCGTCTCCTTTTTTAGGAGGTCTTAAAATAAAGTTCTTTGTTTTAATTATCATTTCTTCCTCAATTTCCAAACACAAAATATAGGGACTTTCGTATAAAACTGATACTGCTTTGGAAATAACTTTTTAGCCATTGCAATAGGATAGCAATCCCTGTAATCTATTATTTCAAATCCTCCTCTTATGATAGTCTTAGTAATACTTTCATAGGTTTTATGGTATTTTGGAATCTTTATTGCTTTCTTATGCTTCATCCATTTAGAGTATCTCACTCCTTCCTCAAAATAATTCCTAATTCCAAGAACTTCGTCCTCCTTTCCTTCTAACATTATACTTTTAGATGTTGAAAAAACAGGATTATTGGTGGAGAATACAAAAAATTCCATTTTTCTTTAATACCCTTGATACTTCTCTAAATACCTTATCCCAATCATCTATATAATGAAGAACAAGAGGAGCAACCACCAAATCAAACTTCTCTCGAAACGGAATATTATAGCCAGAACCTAATCTTAAGTCTAGTTTAGGAAATTTTTTCCTAGCAATTTTTAGCATTTCCTCAGAGATATCAAATCCTTTCACACTAGCCCCTCTTTTTATTAGAACCTTTAGATAAAGACCGCTACCGCATCCATAATCAAGAACTTCTTTTCCTTTAACATTACCTACTAATTCTAAAGTGGCTCGCATTTCCAAAGTTCATTAAAAAACCATCCTTGAGGATGATCCTTTGTTCTATAATTATGATAATACTCTGCCGACATTGTCCGGAGTAACCCAAACTCAAAAAATTAAAATAAAAAAAGCTAAATTC
>CAYJQP010000010.1:0-15346 GCA_964372385.1 Candidatus Woesearchaeota archaeon
AAATCTAATTCCATTTATGAATAGAATAAAGGTTGCTTATATATTTTTCTTAAGGGCGAAAGGTTCCCGAGAGATTAGTATCTTGCAGAGCAGACAAAATTTAGGAATTTTAGAAGGCCGCCGCAAATTTTTGAGTTGTCTTAGGAATATTTATAAGTATCTCAAATTATTCAGCTAGAAGGAGTTATTATGGAGACGTCTCATAAATTAATAATTGGAAATTGTATGAATATGGAGGAAATTTCTGATGGCAGTGTTCATCTCACTGTAACTTCCCCGCCATATTTTAATGCACCATTTGATTATAAAGGGCTATTTAAAAATTATGCACAATATTTAGGAGTTCTTCACAAAGTTGCTAAAGAATTATTTAGAGTCCTTGCAGAAGGAAGAATTTTCGTCCTAAATATTGATGATATGTTAATAGATGGAGAGAAGTTTCCTATTGTTGCCGATGCAACAAAAATCTTTTTAGAAGCAGGATTTAGATATAGGGATAGAATAGTTTGGAAGAAACCAGAAGGTTATCTGAGGATTAGTCGAAGAAGTGGCGTAATGCTACAAAATCCTTATCCAATGTATTTTTACCCAGATAATCTACTTGAAAGTATTATTATCTTCCAGAAAGGAAAATTTGATTACAAGTCAGTTCCTAAAGAGGTAAGGGAAAAATCTAAAGTTAATTTAAAAGAATTTCAAGATAAAAAATGGTTTATGACTCTATGGGAAATGAAAAATGTAATGCCAAACCAAACTTTAGAAAAAGATATTGCAGCATTTCCAGAAGAATTGCCTTACAGAGCAATAAAGCTATTTTCTTATGCTGGCGAGATAGTTTTAGACCCCTTTGCCGGTTCTGGAACTACAATGAAAATCGCTAGACAATTAGGTAGAAGTAGTATAGGTATAGAAATAAAAAAATCTCTAATCCCCATTATAAAAAAGAAAATAGGTTTTGATGGACAGAGAACTTTAGTTAAAAATGAGGATACTTTTGAGATAATAGAAAGGGCAAAGGAGTGGATAGAATGAATAGTATAACTGCTAAAATTAAAGGAATAAAATATACACCTCTTTTATGCAGAAAGTTACATACCTTCAAGTTTAATGAGTTGGATAGAGCGATTCCCAAAGAAGCAACGTTCATTCTAAAAATAGATGAAAAGAATCAAATTGCTTTAAGCTGGTGGGTTTCTGCAAAGAGAACAAGATCATATCCCTATGCAAGAGTTTACGATTCTTTATCTTTCTCTGGAAAGAAAGTAACGATAATCCCATTCGTTAAGGATGAAGGAATAAAAGGAGATAGAGATTTTTTGCAATGGGATACAATTTCTTTAATGAGCTTATTAGGCGTTTATGTGATTACAGCATATTATGAAGATGCCATTCTAAACTCGAGATTTGATAGAAAAATAACGAAACAAAAATTTGATGTTGATTATATCAAGAATCAAATAAAGAAATTGCTTTCTTATCAGTCAGATGCTTTGCATTGGAATTTATCTCAGATTGATAATATTGCTGAGATAGGTAAAAGAGCTTTAGATTGTTATGAAAAAATCTCTCAGAGATTAGGTGTAGAGATGCATTCTAAAGAATCTGCAGAGAGAAGAATTGAGGAATTAAGAAAAGGAAAGGAAGCATTTATGACACTTTCAAGAAATTTAGCAAAGTTAGCACAAAAGAGAGAAAGTATAACGATTCAACCTAAAGAAAAACTTAGTGGTATAAAAGGCATTATAACAATAACTAATTATTTAGGAGGTCGTTATTACTTTACATCAGATGAAGTAGAGATGCATGGTAAAAACATTCATTTGATTGATGCAAAACACACTAAAACTAATAATCTCCCGTCTTTTGCAGACATCAAGGATGGTTTGTTGAAGATGATTCTTTTTACAAATTTAGAAGATGTAAAGGTTAGCAACAAAAAATTAAATCCAATTCCAGTATTAAAACTTACGACAGGTAGAAGGTTCAATCCTAAAAAAATAGACGGAACACAAAAAGAAGTATTAGAACTTCTTAAGAAGGAGGCTCAAACAAATTATTTTAGAATTTTGTTGAATAAGGAGTTTATCTCATGAAGGTAAAATCATTAAAAATTGAGGAATTCAGACATTTTGAAAATATTGAAATAAAATTTAGCAATGGGGTGAAGATAGACGCCCCGAAGGATATGTTGGGTAGAAAAGTTTATGTTGTTGTAAGGAAATGATTTGTCTCACGTAAAGCTTCTTAAGTAAAAAGGTATTTAAACAAATTGAATTTTAGAATAACATGAAATTAAAAAGAGCTGATAATAATCCTATTCTTAAGCCGCGCAAAACTAATAAGTGGGAGTCTGAAGGAGTTTTTAATCCGGGAATAGCTTATTACAGAGGCGAAGTTCACATGCTTTATAGAGCTATCGGAGAATTTAAAAATTATATTTCAAAATGCGGATATGCGAAGAGCAAAGACGGAATTAGATTTTTTCGCAAAGATAAACCTGTATTGAAGCCAGAGCTTTATTATGAGAAATGGGGGTGTGAGGATCCGAGGATAACACGGATTGGAGATACTTTTTATATCACTTATGTTGTGCTAAATAAATCTGCTGTTAAGCCAAATCCTGTTGTTCAGACAGCTCTTGCTTCAACAAAAGATTTCAAAGATTTTGACAGACTTGGGAAGATAACTTTTAAGGGTGCAGAGGACAAAGATGTTGTTTTACTGCCAGAGATGATTAAAGGAAAATATTTTTTTCTTCATCGCCCTAATAGATGGACAGGTAGAAAATATGAAACGACAGAGCCGAGCATATGGATATCAGAGATAGGTAATTTTAATAAATTGAAAAGCTGGAAACTATTAATGAAGCCAAAATATTATTGGGAGAAAATGAAAATAGGAAGCGGGGCGCCGCCGATAAAAACAGACGAGGGGTGGCTTGTTATTCATCATGGTGTTGACCAGCATTTGTGCTATAGAGCAGGAGCTTTTCTTCTGGACTTAAAAAATCCGAGGAAGGTTATCGCGAGAACAGAAAATCCGATACTTGAGCCGATAAAATATTATGAAAGGGAGAGCTTTAAGAAAATTGTTTTTCCTACAGGAGCTTTTGTAAAAAACAGAAAGCTGTATGTTTATTACGGCGCGTCAGACAAATATGTCTGCCTCGCATATTGCGGTTTGAAGGAACTGCTTAACAGTATGAGCGGAGCGTAAAATGAGAGATTTAGCATTGCAGATAAAAGAAACTATGAAATTTGAAGTCCCAAGATTTAGAGGGTATAATAAAATAGTAGTATGCGGGATGGGAGGCTCAGGCATAGCAGGATATGCGCTTAAGGATTTGATTGAGGAAATGCCTGTTTTTGTTTTCCAGTCATATGAGCTGCCGAAATTTATTGACGATAAGACTTTAGTTTTTTTGATAAGTTACAGCGGAAACACAGCAGAGACAATAAGCATGTACAAGCAGGCGAGAAAGAAGACGAAAAACATAGCGATAATTACATCTGGAGGAATTCTTGGAAAAGAGGACAATACTGTTGAAATACCGCAAGGAATGCAGCCGCGCGAGTCTTTAGGATATTTATTTTTCTCAATGTGGAAAGTTCTCGGCAAGAGATTAGACAATGTCATAGAAGTTGTAAAATCTGTTAAGAGTGATTTGGGTATAGCGAAAAAACTTTTTGGAAAAATTCCTGTGATTTATGCAAATTCTGGATTTTATTCAGTTGCTTTAAGATGGAAGCAGCAGATAAATGAAGACAGCAAAAGACTTGCGATAGCAAATGCTTTCCCGGAGATAAACCATAACGAGATAGAGGCAAGATATGACGACGCAAAAATTGTTTTTTTGAAAGACAAAGAAGAGCTTGCGATTGAATTATTGAAAAAAGAGCAGGAGATTGTTGAAGTTCAGCTGAAAGGAAAGACAAAATTAGAGAAGATATTTTACGGATTTGCTTTAAGCAATTTTATAGGTCTTGAGTTCGCTGCGTTGAACAAAGAGGATTATTTGGAATACAGGTTTATTGAGAAACTAAAAGAGGAGATGAAGAAAAGAGATTAAGATGAAATATGTCATTGGAGTTGATATTGGAGGGACAAAGATTTATTCAGGGCTTTTTAGAAAAGGGAAGTTGATAAAGGTTCTGAAATTTCGGGCAGAGGCCGGCAGAGGGAAAAAGAAAGTTATAGAGAATATAAACAAAAGTGTAGAATGCATTTTAGATGGGATTAAAAAAAGTGATGTGAAAGGAATTGGCGTCGCATCTCCCGGACCACTGAATTATAAAACAGGAGAGATAATCACAACTCCGAATTTGCCAATCAGCGGAGTAAATCTTAAAAAAATACTTGAGAGAAAATTTGGTTTGAAAACAAGGGTTGACAACGACGCGAAATGCGCTGGCTTGGCTGAATCTAGAGAGAGAAAAGGAGAGAATTTTATTTTTTTAACTCTTGGGACAGGATTGGGGAGTTGTATGGTTTACAACGGCGAAATATTTAGAGGCGAGATGTTCGCGACTGAATTCGGGCATCACACAATAAATTTTAATGGGCCAAGATGCGGATGCGGAAGAACGGGATGCTTGGAGAGTTATACTAATTCAAGTGCAGTTTTAAGATATGCCCGCGAAAGAGGTTTGAAAGAGGATGCTTATGAAATACAAAAGAAAGCTTTGAATGGAAATGAGAAATACAAAAAAGTTTATGAAGAGCTTGGGAAATATTTAGGAATTGGGATTGCTAATATTGCTAATTCTCTGGATATTAATATTTTTGTTATCGGCGGAGGTATTGGCAATGCTTTTAATTTGTTTGTTAAGACTGCTTTGGCTGAAGCGAGGAGAAGGGTTTTAGTTAGGAGAGATTTAAAGATTGAGAAGAGCAAAGTTGGAGAGTTTGCGAGTTTGATTGGTGCGGGTTATTTGATTTGAATTTTTTGATTGCTGAAAATATTAAATTATAGATAATTATCAAGGTATAGTGAAAGACAGAAGTCTTTCCCTATCTAGTCAACGACAAATTGAGAAAAAACTAAAGTCGTTGACTATAAGGTTCAGCAAGATTTTTATTGGAGATGCTTAACGCCCAAAACTTTTAAAGCTCGGTTTTCTAAGGAAAATGATGGCAAGTGAGAAGAAAGGCGAGAATCTGGGAATTTTGAATGTTGGTTTAGTCGGGCATATAGACCATGGCAAGACGACTTTGCTTGAGAAATTGAGCGGCAAGTGGACTGACACGCATTCTGAAGAATTGAAAAGAGGGATTACAATTAAATTGGGATATGCCGATATTGTAATTTGTTGCGATAAAAAAGATGGCTATAATATTTCTGGCAAAGGAGAGAAGATAAGAGAGGTTAGTTTTGTTGACGCTCCGGGACATGAAATGCTGATGGCGACGATGTTGTCAGGCGCTGCGTTGATTGATGTTGCTATTTTGGTCATTGCAGCTAATGAAGGAATTAAACCGCAGACAAGAGAGCATCTAATGGCTTTGCAGGCAAAGGGCATTAAAGAACTGATAGTTGTTCAGAATAAGATTGACTTAGTTGACGAGAATAGAGCAAGAGAAAATTATAAGGAGATAAAAGAATTTTTGAAAGGGAAGTATGATGATGCAGTAATAATTCCTGTCAGTGCGCAGCAAAAAGTTAATGTTGATATTATCTGGGAAGTTTTGTCAAAGATACCTTCGCCGCAAAGAGATGTTGAAGGCAATCCGATTTTTTTAGTTGCGAGAAGCTTTGATATTAATCGTCCGGGAACCACGCCTGAAAATTTACATGGGGCTGTTCTCGGAGGGACATTAAAAAAAGGCAGGATTGAAGTTAATGATGAAATTGAGATAAAGCCTGGAAGAGTTGTGAAAGAGGCGAATAAACTTAGATATGAGACAATTAAAACAAAAATTATCGCGCTGTTTAGAGGAAGCAAAAAAGTTTCTGAATTGACGTCAGGAGGAAGCATGTCAATTGAAACAGAATTAGATATGTTTTTGGGAAAGAACGATGCGCTGGCCGGAAGCGTGGTTTCTTTGGAAGATAAATTGCCTGAGCTAAAGGAGAGAGTTAGATTGAGTTTTAAATTATTTCCTGAAGTTTTCGGCGTGAAGGGGCATGTCGCAGTAGACAATATTAAGTTAGGAGAAATTATAATGCTGAGCGTGAACACTTCAACGACTGGAGGCGAAGTTGTTTTTGTCAAAGGCAATGAAATGGAAATTTCTTTGAAAAAGCCGATAATTTCTTTTCAGGGAGACAATGTTGGGATTGCGAGAAACATACAAGGGCATTGGAGATTGATAGGTTTTGGGGCTGTTGGTTGAATATTGCAGGTTTTAGATTTTAGAAAATAATATAAATCTTTTTAATGTTAGTTTATGATGCGAAAGAAATCTATAATTGCCGAGGAGTTTTTACATCAATTAGAGCAGGATAAAAAAGTATCAAAAAAAATAATGGAAAAAGAGAAGAAAATTAATAAGTTGAAATTGGAGTATGCTAGAGACGAAAGGAAACTTGTTAAGGAGCTTCGTTCTGTTGGTCTTTATGTTAATTCTGTTTGGGATTTAGTGAATAAGCATGGTAAATACGAAAAAGCATATCCAATTCTTGTGAAACATTTAGATATCAAACATAATCCAAAAATTAGGGAAGGAATTATTAGAGCTTTAACAGTAAATGAATCAAGAGCAATTGCAGAGGGCGCACTTTTAAGACATTTTTCTAAAGAGAGAAATAAGAATTTAAAATGGGTGCTGGCTAATTCTTTGACTATAGTTATACCGTATTATAAAAGAAAAAGGCATCCTGAAATAAATAAGGTTTATCGGAATTTGTAACAATGTTTTTAATCTTGATTTTGCAGATAAATTAATGAATGGACAAGAAGAAGCCATAAAAAAGATTTCAGGGCCTTGCGTTGTTCTTGCCGGCGCTGGAACAGGAAAGACCTATACAATTGTTGAGAAAATTAAATATTTAATAAAAGAAAGGATTTATGAGCCGAGAAGAATAGTTTGCATAACTTTCTCTAATGAAGCGGCAAATAATCTTTTAAGCAGGGTTCGCAGGGCGCTGGAATCTGAAGAAAACGGAGAGCCGATTATTAGAACATTTCATGGATTTTCTGCTGACTTGTTGAGAATGTGGGGGGATAAAATAGATATTAACAAAGAGTTTGGAATTTTGGATCCCGATGAGGCGAAAGTCGTATTGCATAATAATTTGAATATTCCTGCAGGCAACTGCGCAAGATACATAAGTGCGATAGGCAATGCGAAAGATATAGGCGTGAGCATTGAGTCTTTGGAAAAATATTTGCTAAATAAAATGAAAGAATTTGAGGGTATTGACTTGGAGAAAAGAGCAGAAAATCTGCAGTTTGAGATGCAGACTATCTATTTGAGAAATGACAAAAGGCAGAAAAGTTTTTTAATGAGCGAGATAAGAAAGATAAGAAAGATAATTGATTTAAGGAAATTCATCAGTGCGTGGAAGGGCTATGAGAAAATAAAAAAACTGAAGAATTTTCAAGATTATTCTGATTTGAATCAAAATGCGTTGTTGCTGCTGCAAAAGAATCCTGAAATAGCGGAGAATTATGATTATGTTATTATTGATGAATTCCAAGACACAAATAAAATTCAGCTAGATATGCTTTTTTTTCTTTCTCCGAATGGAAACATTACAGTTGTCGGCGACATGAATCAGTCAATTTATAGATTCAGAGGTGCGTATAGGGAAAATTACAATGAATTTAAAAAGCATTTTTTTGTTTCTGACAAAGAGATTTTTGCCTTGGATAAATCATATCGCTCTTCAAACAAGATTTTGAATCTTGCTCATAAGCTGATTTTAAACAATTACTCTAAGAAAGAAGAGTGCTTTAAAGTGGAGAGTGCCGACGGCAGAGAAGGAAAAGAGATTGAAGTTTTTGAATTAAAAAATGGAAAAGAAGAAGCGAGGAAAGCTGTGGAGCTAATTGAAAAAGAAGTTAAAGAAGAAAGAGAGATGGAGAGCATTTGTGTGATGTTCAGGACGCATCAGCAAGGAAGGATAATTAAGAGAGTCCTTGAAGAGAGGGGAATTCCTTTCTGTTCTGTCAGCAAAAACTCCCTGCTGAAACAGAAATCAATTAAGACAGTTATTGACTATTTAACAATACTCGGAAAGTTAGCGAGCAAGGAGAAAGGCGGCGAGCAGGCATGGTGGGACTTATTTTACCAGCTTAATTTTGCAGAGGTGGATTTGATTAAAATAGGAAGATTCATTAAAGACAACAAGGAAGACAAAAATATCAGCGTTACATTATTTAACGAGCTTGTTAATCTTGGGCTATCAGATTCAGGGAGACTTGCTGCAAAAATTTTAATTGAAAGAATAAAGCGTTTAATACCATTTGTCAATATACAAGTTCATGATTTACTGCTGGAAGTTTACAGGATTTCTGGCTTGATTAACGGGAATAAAACGCAGGAAGAGAAAGAGGTTATGCTTAATTTAAATAAATTCTATGAATTGTGCAAAGAGCATGCAGTTCTGCACGAATCTGACTTAAAGAGCTTTTTGTATTATCTCTCAGTTATTGAGAAGCTTGGGATTTCTATTGACGCTGCAGAGCTTGAGCAGAAAGGAGTGAGATTGATGACTCTACACGCGACAAAAGGACTTGAATACGAGACAGTGATAATTACAAATATGGCTCAGAAAAGATTTCCTATTGAAAGGTTTGATACGAATTCTCTTATTCCTCTTGAATTGTCTCCTGAATTTATTGGAAAAAATTTAAGCGAGAGCGATGTTGATTATTTTCTGTATCAATACGAGAGAGAGCATCAGCTGTCTGAAGAGAGAAGATTGTGCTATGTTGCTTTTACAAGAGCGAAAGAGAATCTGATACTGACTTATGCACAGGAATATGGAGGAAGAAAATTTTATCCGTCGCAGTTTTTATATGAATCTGCTTATGAGAGCAATCCTGATGTTAATTTTGTCGTTGATAATGAAGAGAAATATTTTGAGAAGGTGCAGGAAGCTGATAGAGAGATTGAGTTTGAAAGTATTTTAAAGAGTGAAAATTTTGAGCCGATTTTAATAGAGTCTGCGAGAAGAAGCGAGCTTGAAAAAGATATTAAGAAAGAGCTTCAGGAGGAAAAAGTATTCTCGCCTTCTTCTCTGATTTTGTTTGCTGAATGCCAGAAGAAATATGAATATAAGTATGTTTATCACATGCCGGAGGAAAAAACTATTTCGTGGGAGGCAATGCGGCTTGGCTCTTTTGTTCATATTGTATTGGAAAAAGGAGTCAAGGAAGGTTTTGCTTCAGCCAAGGAATTTATTGATTATGCCAAGGAACTGCATTCTGAAATTGAATGGGAATCAGTAGAGTTAGAAGAGGCATTGCATTTAATCAGAGTTTTTTTTGAGAGGCACAAGAATAAATACAAAAAAGATTCTAAAACAGAAATAAAATTAAATTCTGAAATTTCAGGGATTAAATTTATCGGGTTTGCAGACAGAATTGATTTTAATTCAGATGGAATAGAGATTGTTGATTATAAAACTGGGAGGAGTAATGTGCCTGTTAAATCGCGGAACTGGCAATTGGGATATTACGTGCTGGCTGCGCGCTGGCTTGGGAAAGTCAGGAGAATTACTTTGGATATGCTAAGACATGACAAGCCGTTGGAGTTTGAAATTGATGATAAAGGCAATGCTTTTTCAGTTAATTCTGACAGAATTGAGAGCTTTAATGTTTATGATGTTGAGCAGGAATTAATTATGACAGCGCATGAAATTTTAGACGCTTACAAAAATGGATTTAAGCCGTGTTCAATTGAGAAAAACTGCGAGTTTTGCAGTGAGTGGGTTTATGGGGGTTGAGGGGATTGGTATTTTTAAGTGAGCCATATCTACGATGATGAATTCATGATTAACATTTTGGATTTTTTAGAAGATTTATTTATATTATTTATTATAGCGAGAGACCAAAATATAGAGAACTGCATGGCTTATGTCTTATTTATTTTGCAGTTCTCTATCTGGAAAACAGCGACGATATACGCTATAAGTTACGCAGTTATCCATAATTGAGCAAACTTTTTGTTCTCTCGAATATACAAAGTGACATTTTGCTCAATTATTTGATTCACTTTGTATACATTCAATTAATCTATCGGTTGTTAAGTCAAATCCAAAATTAATGGATGGTTCTGCCGGTGGATTTTCTCCTCTAAATAAATAATTATCTTTAAGCTAATTCAACAAATTCACATCGGGCAAAGGTTTTTAAAGCAAATTTTATTTTGCACTCTAGTTATTGAAAATGTTTTATTTAATGAAGGTTCAGGATCATGTTAGAGTGGAGCCAAAGCATTTTGGCTTGGCTACTCGTGAGGCTATTGAAAGGCAGTTGAATGATAGTTATGTCGGAAGCGTTAGCAAGGAGATTGGGTATGTTATCGGAATGGTGTGCGTTGAGGATATAGACGACGGAGTTATTATTGCTGGCGACGGAGCAGCTTATTATAATTCTGTATTTAATTTATTGGTTTGGAGGCCTGAATTGCATGAACTTCTATATGGGACAATTGAGGAGATAACTAATTTCGGCGCTTTTATGAAAGTTGGGCCTGCGCAGGGCATGATACACATTTCGCAGACAATGGAAGATTTTGTTTCTTTAAACAAGACAGGAACTTTGTCGGGAAGGTCAACTAAAAGATCTCTTGCCAAGGGAGACAAGTGCATTGCAAGAATTGTTGCAATCAGCTATAAAGGAGAAACTCCTAAGATAGGTTTGACAATGAGGCAGCCCGGATTGGGAAAAATAGAATGGCTTTCAGAAGCTAAGAAAAAAGAAGCATCTGCAAAAAAAGAGGCGTCTGGAAAAAAGGATGCGAAAAAATCAGATAAAGAAAGAAAAGCCAAAAAGGAGGACAAAAAGTAAAAATGGAAAAGATAGTTAAGATAGCGGAGATAACTGTTGAAGGCATTGGCTCAACGAAAGTTCCAAAAGATGTGCTTGAAAATTTAAGGGGAAAGATTGTTATTATAAATCCGGAGAAATCAGAAATTGCAAAACATTTAGATATAAAAGAGAAAGGAGTTTATGGAGCTAGATTTAGATAGTTCTGGAATGAAAAAATAAAATGGCCGCACCAAGGGGAGGAGTCACGAGCGAGAAGGGCGGGAAGAAGCCGCATAAGAATAAGCTGACTTCTAAAAAATACAAGCATTATATTATTGAAGGGGAGAAAATCATCCGCGGCAAGTCGTGCCCGCGTTGCGGAGCAGGTGTTTTTTTAGCACAGCATAAAGGCAGGGTTTACTGCGGGAAATGCAAGTATACAGAGTTTGTTGAGAAGTCTTCTTAAGGGGTTTCGTGAAGGATTTTGATTCACAACAATAATTATATATCTGTTCTTCCATAGAATAAAATGGGAAAAGTCGTTTCTGTTAATCCGACGACAGAAGAGATTTTTGGCGAGCTTGACGAGAGTTCTGACGCGGATATTTTGAGCAGAGTTTTTAATGCAAGAAAAGAGCGTTTGTGGGCTAGAAGAAGTGTTATTGAGAGAGTTGGAATTGTTGAGAAAATTATTGAGCTATTGGAGAATTATAAAGAGGAGCTGGCGACGACAATGGCGATGGAAATTGGGAAGCCGGTGAAAGCAGGAAGACATGAAGTAGAGATTGCAAAGAAAAGAGTCAGGGATTTTTGTGAGCTAATTCCTGGTTTTATTACTGATGAGATTTTATTTGAAGATGAAAAAGAGAAAAATTTTATTGTGTTTGAGCCACGCGGAGTTATTGCAGTCATATCGCCGTGGAATGCGCCTGTTTTTGTGCCGCTTGCTTCAATTATTCCTCCATTGCTGTGTGGTAATAATGTTATTTGGAAACCGTCGGAATATTCAACTTTTACTGGATTAGTGATAGACAAGATTTTTAATGAATTGAAAGAAGAGGGTTTGAGTGAGAATGCTTTTCAGTGCGTTATAGGCGGAAAGGAGGTTGGGAAGAGATTAGTTGAGAGTGATATTGATATGACTGCTTTGACAGGAAGTGTTAGAGCTGGGCGAGATGTGGGGATGATTTGTGGGGGAGAACTAAAGAGTTTTGTTTTGGAGCTCGGCGGGAAAGATCCTGCAATTGTTTTGGAAGACGCCGACATTGAAAAAGCAGCGAAGGAAATTGTGAAGAGTTCTACGATGTACACTGGGCAAGTATGTTTTGGTGTTGAAAGAGTTTATTGCCATGAGTCTGTTTATAATGAGCTTGTTGAACTTTGCGTTAGTGAAACAGGAAATTTGAAAGTCGGAAATCCTTTGGATAACGAGAGTGATATAGGGCCGTTTAGTGTTAAATTCCAGATGGAGAAAGTTCTGGAGCACATAGATGATGCTCTGGAGAAAGGAGCAAAGCTTTTGTGTGGTGGCAGAAGGATGCTGCAAGCTGGATATTTTGTTTCTCCATGTGTTATGACAGACGTAAACCATTCAATGAAAATTATGAGAGAGGAGACATTTGGGCCGATTACTTGCATAATGAAATTCAGGGATGTTGAAGAAGCAATTGAGCTAGCTAATGATTCTGATTTTGGTTTGACCGCGAGTGTCTGGACATCTGATTTAGTTAAAGGAGAACAGGTGGCACGCAAAATTGAAGCAGGGACAGTTGAAATCAACAGGCATGGAATGTCAAAAGCAGGATGCCCTTGGGGAGGTTATAAAAAATCAGGGATTGGAAGGATTTATTCTAAGGAAGGAGTTAGAGAGTTTTGCAATGTGAAGCATGTTTGGGTGGTGAAGAATTAAATGGATGATTGACTTTTTTAAGCATCCATCCAATAGATTACTGATTCACTTCACTGAATGACCAGAGATGTCAAGTTTTTTGAAGGGAACGCCAGCCTAATGAATCGTCTTTCTGTTGTATTTCTATTATTTGCTCTGTCAACAATCGTTGCGTCATAGCTATAGTTTCCCGGAGGCAAACGAGTGAAGTTGATGCTTCTAACAGGCGTAGTGTAAGTTGTTCTGTTCACGAGCGCTGTTCTG
Source organism: Candidatus Woesearchaeota archaeon (assembly GCA_964372385.1). GTDB lineage: Archaea > Nanobdellota > Nanobdellia > Pacearchaeales > GW2011-AR1 > JAUSIK01. Next base: position 13,072 of record CAYJQP010000010.1, read on the forward strand.
TTGTAAAGGAAGAAGGTAATGTTTGCCTCGTTGATTTCAATGACAGAGACATTTACAAAGATCCAGTTTCGCTTTGCAAGTGTATTGTTGGGAGCTGTTCCTACGCCGTAATCTATTCTTGGGAGAATTGTGTCAACGGAGAAGTTTCTTGTTGAGGTTTCATTGAGATTACTTACGAGATCTCTGCACAAATATCTCACATGGTAATTACCATCTGCAATACTTGAATTTGTAGCATTGAAGTTTCTCTCTCCATTTCTCTGCATGCTATGAACGACTCTATTATCTAATGTATAGTTGCAGAATCCCGGTTCATTGAGCGAGACATTGAATCTGATAAGAGAGATATTGTGGAATTTTTCTTCCGGAAGATTAATAGTTACTTGAGGAGGGATTGTATCTATGCTGAAAGTAACACTTTCTGTGTCATTTCTATTTCCAACAGTGTCAGCGCAATAAGCTCTTGTAGTGTAACTACCATCTGCGATGCTTGAGTTGATTGCATTGAATCCTGTTCTTGAGGCATTTGCTGTCATGGTGTAATTCCTTCTTCCTTCATTTAAGGAATAGAGGCAGGTTCCTGGTTCATTGAGGGAGAAGTTGAAGAAAATGGTTGGTGTGTTATAGGTGATATTTTGAGGAGAGAGGATAGTCACAAGGGGGGAAGTTGTCTCAACAATTCTATTTGTGAGAGGAAGGAAATCTCCTCCACTTTGGATATTGTTATTTGCATTGTAAGGAAGTAAAGTATCTCCTAAACCATCTCCATTAGTATCAACACCGGCATAATCATGCCAGAAATTCCCTCCTATGAATGCTCCGCCTATGATATTCACTCCTGGAGTTTTTGAGATGTTCCAGAAATTCAAGCTATCGTCTCTGGCGTTTATGGAATTGTTGAAGAAATTGTTATAGATGAGATTGTTGAATGAAGGATCAAGCCAAATTCCTAATGTGTTATTAAAAATATTATTTGTTATAATGATATTATTATTACTTGATTTCAGTTTAATACTGATATTATTGTTGGAGAAGTTATTGTTGGAAATTGTTGTGAAGTTTGTGTTTTCTAATAAAAGGCCATAGTTAGGTGAATTTTCTATTGTGTTAGAAGATATGAGGCTATTAAGGCTTGACACCAGACGAACTCCAGCGATATTACTATTATTGTTTATGGTATTTAAGAGGAGAGTATTATTTGATGATGTATGAACTTGTATGCCATGATATGCATTGTTATTGAGTGTATTTTGCGAGAGTGTATTATTATTTGAAGAAGCGAAGAGTTGGATGCCGTCATTACCATTGAAGTCTGCTCGATTCTTCGTTATATTATTGTTGTTTGATGAGATAAGATGAATTCCAAAATAGATATTGGACATGGCAGTATTATTGACGAGGGTATTTGCGTGAGATTGTGCGAGTACGATCCCGATAGAGTCGTGAGACAAGGTATTATGCTCTAATATATTTTTGTTGGATAGGCTTATTTCAATTCCTCTTATTGTATTTAAATTTATTACATTTTCTGAAATCAGAGTATTATTCGTTCCCGATAAGGATATGCCAACGTAATTATTACTGATATTGTTTTTGTGAACAGTATGATTCAGAGTATTTGCTCCTAGAGCAATACCAATATTAGAATTATTTAGGATTTTATTTTCTTGGAGTAATGAGTTTTGAGAATAAGAGGTAGCGATGCCGTTGCCGTTTTCTTTTATTTCGTTATTGAGCAATTGATTGGAACTGCCAAGATTTTCTCTTATGCCTGAGGAGAATTTTTTAATGGTGCAGTTTTTAACAATGATATTGTTCTTTTGTTGGATGTTGATCCCTACATCAACGCCTATTCCATCGCCCGTTATTGAGTGACCATTGCAATCTAATGCTATGTTATCCGCTCCGATTTCTAGTGCTGTGCCTGTACATGTTAAGTCTTGTGTAAGGTTGAGATTTTGGATAAGAGTTGAACCACAGGATATTCCGGTAACGTTGGTGAGAGGCAAGAAATCACCTCCATTGACAATGCCTCCTCCGGAATTATAAGGTAACTGTGTATCTCCTATACCATCACTATCAAGATCTACTCCTGTATAATCATGCCAGAAATTGCCGCCGAGGAAACTGCCACCGATAATATTTGCGCTCGGGGTTTTTGAGATGTTCCAGAAATTAACACCAGCATCATTTGCATTGACAGTGTTGTTAAAAAAGTTATTATAAATAAGATTATTTGAAGCAGGTTGTCCAGTTATGATTCCAAAAGGTTTAT
>CAYJQP010000011.1:0-13706 GCA_964372385.1 Candidatus Woesearchaeota archaeon
CTCGAATATACAAAGTGACATTTTGCTCAATTATTTGATTCACTTTGTATATAATCAAAGAGATTGTAAATAGCGGTGGAAAATGCAAAAGATTAAAAACCTAAAAATCTCGGATGTAGTATGAATGCGAGGTAAAATATAAGTGAAATGATTCTTAAGATAGTTGTAAGGAGGTTTAGTAGAAATGGGAAATAAAATTTATGTAGGAAATTTGCCGTTTAAAGTTGACGACCATGAGCTTAAAAAAATATTTTCCAAATTTGGTGAAGTAACTGAAGCGAGAGTTATAACAGACAAATACACGAGAAGATCTAAGGGATTCGGCTTTGTTACTTTTGCAAATGAAGAAGATGCACAAAGTGCTGTTGCAGAAATGAATGGCAAAGAAGTTGAGGGAAGAGCGCTGAAAGTCAATGAGGCAAGACCTATGAATGTTGAAGAATAAATTTGCAGGATTGCATAGGGATTGAAGTTTTCTTTTTATTAGTTTAAACATATCAATTCGTAATTATTTATTCCTAAAATGTTGAGAGCTACATTTTCTTAATCAACTGGGATATAATCTTAATAACAAGTCATAAAATAATTATTAAGGGTAAAAATATTTGTAGACTGTGGTTTATTTGGGGGTATTATTTAGGATTTGGTGTATTTAACTATGGGAAATAAAATTTTGTTTTGTCAATTTAAGCATTCGCCTTCTGTCCAGTAAAGAACATTTTCGTCTAAACATGCGAAACAATTGTTTGAAAATGTTTCTGCGCATGGTTCTTTTTTGCAGGCGATTTTTTCCGGGTCAAAGAAACCACAGACTGGGTCGTATAACTGAACGCATACATCTCCCTGCCTTTCTTCTTTGCAGTAATTTTTTATTTGTGCTTGATATTGTATTTCTTCACAGCCACAGCCACATTCGTCTTTAAATTGTTGAAATCCCTGAGCGCAAAAATATTGTATTCTTGAACATTCTTCTGGGCTTTTGCCGATATAGTTTTTTGTTTCAGATTCGTAATTGCATTGTCCTACGTTTTGCTCTGCGCTTGGCAAGAATTGATAAAAAATTATGAAGAGTGATACCAGCGCGAACAATATTAATATTATGATTATTGGTTTTGGAGTAGTTTTCATTTTATTTTATTGGGAAAGGAGATATATAAAGATTTATTTTTGAGGAGAGAATTGTGAACGGTTTCATATTAATTGCAAAAGACTTGGGTGGGGGGGTTGATAGTGGATTATATCTTGTTGTATTTTTCAATAACTGCGTCCTCGATTAAATGAGAAATTGATTTGTTTGTTTTTTGTTTCAGCTCTTTAAGTTTTTTGATAATTTTTTTGTTTAGAGTTATGTCTATCCTTGCTCGCCCAATGGGCCATTCTCTCGTTTTGTCATATCTTTCAAGAGTTTCAAACATCTCTCTATATTTATGAATTATTTTTACTATTTTTGCTTCATTTAATTGCATTTTTCAGCCTCTCCTCTATTGCTCTAATTTCTATGATATTCTTTTTTGAAATTGATAAGATGTGATGCAAAAGCAAATCTCTATCAATTTCTTTATGTGTTTCATCAGCAAATGCGAAAGCTATGAACATTGCTGTCCTTTTATTTCCGTCTGTAAATGGGTGGTCTACCAAGATTGCCCTGAAGAGATAAGCTAATTTCTTATAATCTCCAAGTTTTTTATTTTCTTGCTGTTTTAATGCAAAGTCTAGGCTCGCCCCGTTTCTTAAATGCCCTCCAAATCCTTTATTTATTCTAATTATTGTTTCCTTACTTAAATTCATACACATAAATAATAGTTAGTTATTTATAAACTTTGTGCTCGTTTCTTACATATTTTTATACACATAAATTTATGTAAGTTATTTTTAATGGAAGTTTTTGTTTTTTCTTAGAAAATTTGTGCAAGAGTGTATGTAATTTTAGCAGTTGCATTTATTGAAAATAAAAAGCATTTGTGTATTTTCTTTAGGAAGACTAAAAAAGTTTGGATATCTTTGTCGTATTCTTTTAATGCGTTTGGATTTTGTAAACTTTATTGGTTTGTAGGGCAGGATTATCCTAGAACTATAGGAAATAGCTAACCATCATATGAATCTGCAGAATTTAGCTGTTCTCTTGCTTGTTCTGTTGTTACAAAATTTCTTTGAAGCATTGGGTCATTTAGGCATTGATCTAGTCCCAATTCTATGCTTTCTTTGGCTTGTCCATTAAAATCATAAAATCTGCTTGTATGTATGTTCTATCTTTAATCTTTGAAGTATGAATCCCTTTAAATCTATATATTGTATTTGGCAAGGCTGAACTAATATAAAATCTTCTGAAAGAACGTCCACCCATAATGTCCATTTCTAATGATGCCATAATCAAATATAATTGTAAGTTTTTAAATATTGTGTTCTTCATCTTAGAGTTCGTTTAAAGTTATGCTGGAAGATTTTAGCGAAAGGAGAAGGTTTTAGCTAATGGGAAAATTTATAAAGTTTGAAAAATTTGAAATTTAATGGGTGAAGGAATAGGCACTGGAATGCCGGATTTGGAGGAGATCGCTAGTGAACGCCAGAAATGTATTGCTGAAATGAATAGATTAGAAGATAGAGAGAGATCGCTTTCTTGTGCTCGTTTAAAGTATAGTTTTGGGGAGGTTTGTGGGGCGATAGTCGGTGTTTATGGAATATCGCAATATGAAGAGTCAAGTGCGTTATCTTTTGCTTTGGGTGGTATCGGTTTAGTTACATATTGCATTGCGAGAAGATTAAATAACCATGTACTTAGAATAAGGGGAAATATTGACAGAAGGTTAGAAGACTTAGATAAAAAGCTTGGATATTTGTAAAATAGCTAAAAAAGAGAGAAAAGTTCTGTTAAGGGTGATTAAGCGAAGTGTGGGATTTACCTCTTTAATAGCTTATTTATATCTAAATCTATTAGTTTTCGCTCTTCTGTGGAGATGTTCGATATTAATGAAACAATTTGGTTGGTTAATATTAAGTGACTTGGATCCTCTGCTTCATCTATAATAATTAGTTTAGCATCTTCATTGGTAGAATAAATATTTCTAAATTCTCTTCCGCCCATACCGCTTCCATAGTCTTGAATAAATGAAAGTAATAATCTACTTGAATCACCTAATTTTTTATTACCTAATTCAATTAGTTTAGCATTCATACTTTTATATGCTTCTTTTCCTAAATATCTACTATCTAATGTAGAGCTTTGAAAGGTCTGCCTAAAAGAAAGATGGGGGGCAAAAAGCTCTTTTTCTGCCTTATATGCTAAGTTAAGTCTTATATCTTCATATGCATTTATTGCGTATAATATTTCTGATTTCATAAAAATAAGTCTTTTGCCTATTATTTAAAGTTTATGCCGAGTGCACTCGGCGCTTCGCGCCTCGTTATTATTGTGGCTAATTTTTTGTTTTTTGTGTAGATGGGAAAGAAGTTCGTTTTAAGTTATGCTGGAAGATTTTAGCAAAGGGAGAAAGTTTTAGCTATTTCTTCACGAACTCTACAAAGGGCAAATTTTCAAATTTTGAATCTCCTGTCAAGAACTTAAGATTATTTCGTTTGGCGTAAATATATCCAATGCAGTCTGTGTAGGAAAGATCCTTCTTTTTATGCTCTTTTCTGAATTTTATAGCTTCCTTTAGGGTTTCGTCGTCGATTTCAACTACTGCTTTTTTATAGGTGTCAAAAAGGACATTTGCTTTCTCCTCGTCGTAATCTAACAGAGCAGACCAATATATTTCTGCTATATTAAACATAGTTAAAACAGCTTCTTCCGAGAGATATGGCTTATAATTTGGGTTTTCTTTAATTATTTCAATAATTGCGTAACTATCGAAGAAATATTTTAGTCTTTCCATCCTTTATCTGCCTCTTTGAGTATCTCATCTGTTGATCTTTTCCAGTCTTTTAAGAAACCAAATAATGCCCCTGCCTTGACTTTTGGATGCTTCTTTTTTTCAAATTTAATAATTATCTCTTGATTTTCTTTTATTTTTTCTTGCTCTGCTATCTGTGCCGGGATGACTATTGCTATTGAATTTCCCCATTTTCTGGTTAGAGTTTCTATTTCCATGATACATAAATGATACGCTAGTATTTATATTTTTCTATGCAGAGTTATATTTTTTGCCGGGCGCACTCGGCGCTTCGCGCCTCGTTATTATTGTGGCTAATTTTTTTGTTTTTTGTGCTGGTTTTTTGCGTATTTTGTGTTTTTGAAGAACGCTAAATGTTTTTTGTTTTGCTTAAAAGATTCAGCTTTTTTTCGCTGTAAATCATTAAAATAAGGCCGAGGAGTGTTAGAATTAATCCTTCTAAGATGTGAAAAAGATGTGATGAATCAAATTCTGTTAGTTTTTCATGATAGGCATGAGGGAGAAGGAGCCAAAATAGGCCTAAAAAAAGAAAGAGCGAGCCTAGAAAAAAGATAAATTTAAAGTTCATAAAAAGAAAAAATAAAATTTGTTTATATATTTACCCTTTTTTAACTGCGTAAAAGACTACGAGCGAAATTGCTCCTAACACTAAATGAAGCACAGTTATCTGGGTGTTTATGTTCAATAGCTGGAGAAATATATCGTCAAGGCCGGGGATAAAGCCTAAGATGCCTAGGGCGACGCCAATCCATCCTATTGTTGCGTTATAACCTTTGCCTCTGCCTTTTGTTCCTGCGTAAACACCGAATGCTCCTGCAATTAGGTGAAGTATGTTTTGATAGTTGTTTGTTCCGAAATATCCTTCTTCACCGACTAAAGGATTTGAGAAAAATCCTAAGATGCCGACGAGGAGCAGCACTATACCTAAAATTAGTGCATAGGTTTTTTGTGTATTTGCCATTTTATTTACCTCCTTTCATTTTTTGTCATATAAAACTATTTCTAAGACTGCAATTACTGCGAGAGCTATTACCTGAAGCCAATTGTCAACTTTGCCTATGTCAATGCTAATTAACGGCAAGAGCCAAAGCACGGAGATTAATAAAAATAACCATGCACTTATTTTCTGCATTTTACCTCCTTTGATTTAGTGTTATTATTTAGTAAGTAGTGTTTAAATAGATTTCTCTTTGGGTTTTGCTTGGGGATTGCTTATGGTTTGGATTTGGTTTTGATGTTTGTTGCGGGATTGATAGTGTTAAGAATAATTTGAGTTTATAGGACTGGCTGCGCACTCGGCGCTTCGCGCCTCGTTATTATTGTGGCTAATTTTTTTAAATGCGGGGTTTTGTGCTTATTGGGGCGAGTTTTTTGATTATTTCTACATTTTTTATTTTATCGACGATAAACTGGTGTTTGGGGTTGTTTAAACAGCTGTTTAAAATGAAATTTATGGTGTTTTCTTTTGTTTTATTGGTGTTTAAAGGTGTTTGTTTTTATTTTTTTATTGCTTAACGCATTAGGTGTTTTAGGGCTTAAAACAGCAAAATTTATAAAGAGAGGGTGTTTAAGTTGTTTATGTTTAAATGGTTATTTAGCAAGAAGGGGATAAAGAAGCTTGAGGAAGAAACTAAAAAAGCTTTTTCTGAAGTTAAAAAAGATATTAATGGTGTTGGAAAGTGGATTAAACACCTTGATGATAAAGATAAACAGCTGTTTGATGTTGTAAATTCATTAAAAAGAGATTTGTCGTCGGTATTTTCTGAGCTTGAAAGCGTGCGTGAGAGCGTTTCTGTGGCTGTTGAAAACAATCAGAGCAAACAGGTGTTTAAAAAATTGCCTGTTTTAGATAAACAAACAGCTGTTGGGGGTGTTCAAAATGCTGTTCAAACAGCTGTTCAAACAGCTAATTTTTATGATATTTTAAAGAATCTTAGTGGGAATGAAAGGTTGTTAGTTATGACAATTATGAACAATGAAATGAAATTGAGCTATGAAGATTTGGCATTGCTTTTGGGAAAAGAGAGGGCTACAATTAGAGGGCAGATAAATGCTATAAAACAAAAGTGCGATGGTATGATTGAAGAGATTGTTGAAAAAAATGGAAAAAAGAGAGTATTTATTAGAGAGGATTTGCGAGAAAAATATGCGAAATATGCGAAAGTGAGGGTTGGAAAAGGAGGCAGAAAGCAGTAGAATGGCAAGAAAGTTCGGGTTAATTGGTTTTTTGTTGGAAAATATGAGAAAGTGAGAGTTAGAGGAATGTGTGGATTGGAGGAAAATGATGATAAATGCTGGGAGAGATAGAAAAGATGTGGAAAAATGATAGCTATTTGGGCAAATTTGAAGGGTTTTGTGGGAAAGAGAGAATTAAAAATTTAAAAGAACGCGCTAAAGATTTAACAGTTTAGGTAAAAGTGAGAATATGATGATAATGAAGAAAAATTTGGGGCTTGGGGTTCGTGATAAATTCCTTAAACGAATTTATCTTATTGAAAATGAGGGAAAATTGGAGAAAAATTGAGTGAAAAAGAGCAATTTTCCTGATGATTTACTTGAATGTAGGGGTTGGATTGTTTTATTTGGGTAGTTTTAGATAGATTTTGATAGATAATCGTTTAAGCGAAAATGTGGGTTTAAAGTCCGGGTGATTATGGTATTAACTGACAAAATTTATTGCGTTTAACGGCGGTAAAATAGCCAAAAATTATACCGGATAATAAATAAAATGCGAACTTTTATAGATTAAATATGGAATATACATCTTACGTGTAGGATTTATCGTTGTTTCAACTCTATTTATATCTCTCTTAATTGAATTATTGTCGTTAAGGAAGCTATTTTTTTGAGTTCTGGAGAGATTGAAAGAAGAACTTTCTTATTGTTTTCTTTTGTTTTTGATATTGGAATGCCTTTTTTTATTGTTCTTTGTATATAATCGCGTATTGATGACTCTGTCAAGGAAAGTTTTTTTGCTATTAGTGAATAATCGACGATAAAACCTTCTTCTTCCAACTGATAAACTGTTGTGAAAACAAGCATCTCCTGCTTTGTCAGCTTTTTGAATTTTTGCCTTAATTCTTTTTTAAGACCATCTAGGGAGCTGATAAAATCAGCGACTTTTTCTAAATGTTCTATTTTATTTTCCTTTGGGCTATTTTGTTGTGTTGTTGGAATTTCGTAAGGGTATTTTGATCCTCTGATTTCTTTGCTGATTAGATTTAAACGAACTTTAACCCCATTATTTCGTGTCGAAGTGTCTGTCTGTTGGTTTGTCTGTTTGTCTGTTGGAACCCCTTCATTTCCTGTGGAAATATTTGAATTTTGGCTTTTTACGGCTTCTAGAGGCAAGTTATGTGTTGGAAAATGTGTCGTATTCAGGGTTTGTGCTGGATTTATGTGTTGGATTGCTGTAATTTCGGCTTTTTGTGCCTGATTTTGTGTTGGAGAATGTGCCGGGTTGTCTGTTTGTCTGTCTGACTGCTGTTTTATGAGAGCTTTCAACTCTTGGATTTCTTGTTTTATCGTCGATATTTCTAAATGGAGAGATAAAATGTCTTGTTTTGCTTTTGTAAATGCTTGGCGGATTTTTTCGTTGTCCATTTTGTTTATGTGGAGTTATATGGACTGGGGTTAATATAGATTATTATTTTGTTTGCAGGTATATTAAGGAAGGTTCGGTTAAGAGAATGTTTAAAAAGTCTTTATTTTTGATTTAGTAATGATGGATGGAAGAAAAAATGAAATAGAAAGTTATCGCAGATTGTTTAAGAAGCAATTGCAGAGCCATATATCTTATGAATCTGCGGAAAAATTATATGGGAAATTTGGTTCTGATTATGAGGCGGCTGCGGGATTTTATTGGATTGTAAGACATGCTTATGAAAAAAATAGGATAGGTATTTCTCATGATGCTTTAATTGATGACTTAATTGAGAACTATGAAAAATGGGTGGAACTTATTAGGGAAGCAGATAGAGGGAGAGATTAATATTGCTTTTGTTTATAAGCCTCGTAGGCTTTGTCGGAGAGGCGCCAGCGCTGTCTTTTTGAGTATGAAAGGCCTTTGGGGTTCTTGTTGATTTCTACTGATAGGTTTTTTAATTTTAAATCTTGAAGAAGAGATTTTGTGAATTCCTCGTCTCTTGCTATTGTTTCTGCTATTTTTGATGTGAACTGACTTTGAGGAGAGATTTCAAATAAATGATGCAGGATTTGCTCCTGGATTTTTTCTTTTGTTTTTTGAGAGAGCTTTGGCATTTTTTAATCTAGAATGGGGAATATTTAATTCTTTAGTTTAGGCATAGATTTTTAATTTAGCTGTTTTTGGAAGTTTAAGGAGTTTTTTGGATTTTATGGAAGGGAGAATAGAGTTTGCGGAGCCTGACGATAGGAATGAAGTTTTAGGAATTTTAAATCCGTTAGTTAAAGAATGGTTTTTTTCCAAGTTCAAGGATTTTAGTTTGACACAGTTGTTTGGGGTTAAGAATATTTATGGAAGGAAAAATATTCTTGTTTCAGCTCCTACCGGAGGCACTAAGACTTTGACTGCATTTTTGGGCATTTTGAATTATCTTGTTGAGCTGGCTTTGAAAAATGAGCTAGAGGACAAAATTTATGCTGTTTATTGCTCGCCTTTGAAAGCTCTGGTCAATGACATAGGAATCAATCTTATTGATCCTTTGAAAGAAATTAGCGAGCTTGGCGCGAAGAAAGGTTTGAAAATGCAGGAGATACGAGTTGGCATTAGGACAGGAGATACGAGTGTTTCGGAGAGAGCGAAGATGGCGAGGAAGGCGCCGCATATTTTGGTAACGACGCCTGAAAGCCTTGCGATTATTTTGACGACTACTAAAACAGTTGAGCAGTTGAGTGCTGTTGAGTTTGTTGTTGTTGACGAGATTCATGCTTTGACTAATAAAAGAGGAGATTATTTGTCGTTGTCGTTGGAAAGATTAAATGAAACGAGCTTGATAGAGCCTGTCAGGATTGGGCTTTCAGCGACTATTTCGCCTCTTGAAGAAATTGCCAAGTTTTTAGTCGGTGTGGAAAGGGATTGCTTGATTGCTGATGTTAAACTGACGAAGAAGATTGAGATTTCGCTGGATTTTCCCGGGGCGAGCATATTGGAAGCAGAAAGTGCTGATAGTCAGAAAGAGCTTTATAGAATTTTGGATAAGCTGATAGATGAGCATAAAACGACATTGATTTTTACAAATACGCGCGCGGCAACTGAAAGAATTGTTCATTATCTGGATTTGCATTTTCCCGGGAAGTATTTTGGCTTGATAGGGGCGCATCACAGCTCAATGAGCAAGGAAAAAAGATTTGAGATTGAGGATAAACTAAGAAAGGGTGAGCTGAAAGTTGTTGTTTCAAGCACTTCACTTGAGCTGGGGATTGATATTGGAAGCATTGATTTGGTTGTACTTTTGAGGTCGCCTAAGAGTGTTTCGCGGGCATTACAGAGATGCCTCGCTTATAACTCTAAAGTGTTGTGTGCAGATGGATTATACAGAAAGATAGGAGAAATTGTGGAAAATAAATTAGATATAGAAACAATATCTTACGATGAGAAGAAAGGATTTATTAAAAACTCTATAGAATCGTGGAAAGATAACGGGTTTGATGAATTATTCAAAATAAAATTGGAATGTGGAGAAGAAATAGAAGGAACGAAGGATCATCCTATTTTAACAAATGCGGGGTGGAAGAAAATTGGGGAGTTGGACAATAACGACTTGGTCGCGGAAGTAAGAGATAATATTAAATTTGATAATAAAGATACTTATTTATATGAATTGCTGCCACAAAACAAGATATTTGTGAAAAATAATGAAAATTTCTTTCAGAAAGAAGTTGATGAATATATATCGAAAAATAAAATGGACTTAAAATTATTTTCTGAAGTCTCTGGAATTCCTTATTTTAAACTTATTGATATTCGGAGATTAAGGGGAAGAAAAAAAAGTATAAGACTAGATTATTTTCTAAAGGCTTGTGCGATATGTGAAATTGATAGAGAAAAATATTTGCTCCACTTGGGTGGATTGAAAACTACAGGGACAAAATGGCCTAAATGGCCTTTAAAATTAACAAACGAAATGATGTGGCTAGCTGGTATCGTTGCAACAGATGGCTGTATTGTAAAAAGCCGAAAGGAGAATGAGGCTGAATATTATAAAATAAAAATAGGGAATAAATCTAAAGTAATGATTGATAAATTAAAAGAAATAGTTGAGAAGTTTGAAATAAAACCCTATATTACTGTAAAAGATGGATTTTACCATTTTGAATTCGGTTCAAATTTATTGGCCTATTTATTAATGAGTTTAGGAATAACTTGTAAGAATAAAAGCTTTGATATTTATATAAGTGATAGGGTTTTTTCCCTTCCAGAGCATTTAGTTTATGCTTATTTGGAAGGAATATTTGAAGGGGATGGTAATTTAAATATAGTCAAGAATAAAAATAATGGGGTCATTAGATTATTCACGGCTAGTAAGGAGTTTTCTAAAGGATTACATATGCTATTATCGAGATTTGGGTATAACAATAATATAAAAGTAAGTAAGATTAAATCTTCGGAATTGATAACGAAAGTAAGTGGAAAAGATTTGTATTGCGTAGGAATGTGCAGGAAAGAAGATTTGCGAAGATTTTTTGAAAATATGCCTTGTTTTGGAGAAAAGGCGAAAAGAGGAAGAGAGTCTACTAAAAATTATAATCCTTATATGTCTGCTAAAAAAGATTTTCATCCATTTTTAAATTATAGCAAGATAAAAAGTATAGAAAAAGTAGGGAGGGAAAAAGTTTACAATCTAACTTTGAAAAACACGCCTAATAATTTTATAGTTGGCAATGTCATAGTTCATAATTGTGGGAGAGCAGGGCACCAGTTACACGAGAATCCAAAAGGAAAATTTATTGTGCTAGATAGAGATGACCTTGTTGAATGCGGTGTTATGATGAGGCAGATGATTGAGAAGAAAATTGACAGCGCTGAAATTCCTAAGAATGCTTTGGATGTTTTGGCGCAGCAGATTTACGGCATGGCTATTTCTAAAATCTGGGATGCAGAAGAAATGCTGAAAGTTATAAGAAAAAGCTACTGCTATTCTGAATTGAAAAGAGGTGATTTTTTTGATGTTGTCAGTTATTTGGCTGGAGATTATGCTTTAGAGCACAGGAATGTTTACGCAAAGATTTGGTATGACTCAAAGAGCGGACAGATTGGAAAGAGAGGGAAATTGGCAAGAGTTATTTATATGACAAATCTTGGAACAATTCCTGAAGAGGGTTTTATTAATGTTGTGATACAGGATCCTGCTGAAAAGCGTGGGCAGGTTGTCGGGAAAATTGATGAAACATTTTTGGAAAGGATGAAGCGCGGGGATATTTTTGTTTTAGGGGGGGCTAAATATCAATTCTTGTTTTCTCGCGGGATGAAGGCATATGTGATGTCAGATGTTTCAAAAAATCCGACGATACCGTCGTGGTTTTCAGAAATGCTGCCTTTGAATTTTGAATTGGCCTTGGAGATTGGAAGATTTAGGAAGTTGGTTGGGGAGAGATTGAAGGGGAAGAGAAAAAAGTGTTTGGAATTTATTCGGGGCTATTTGTACTGCTCTGAAAAAGCGGCTGAAGAGATTTATGATTATTTTGAAGAGCAGAATAAATTCAGCAGTGTGCCTGATTCTGGTTTGATTTTGGTTGAGAAGTTCAAGGAGGAGAAAGAGTATTTGTTGTTCCACACGCTTTATGGGAGGAGGGTAAATGACGCTTTGTCCAGGGCTTATGCTTATGCGGCTGCGCGACTTCGCATGCGGGACATTGAGATAGGAATAAATGACAATGGGTTTTTTATTGCTGGAGAGAGTTTAGATGAAGACAAGATTTTGAATTGGGTGAAATCAAAAAATCTGAAGGAGATTTTGCAGGAAGCGATCGAAAAGACAGAAGTTTTAAGAAGACGATTCAGGCATTGCGCGGGGCGATCATTAATGATTCTTCGTTCGTATAAGGGGAGGGAGAAGAGCGTTGGAAAGCAGCAGATGCATTCTGGATTTTTGTTTAGTGCTGTGAAGAAAATAAGCAATGAGTTCCCTATTCTTCGCGAGGCGCGTCGCGAGGTTTTTGAAGATTTGATGGATATTTCTTCTGCAGTGAAGGTTTTGGAATGGATTGAAAGCGGGCGCGTGAAAGTCAAAGTTGTGAGAGTGCCGATTGTTTCACCCTTTGGATTAAATTTATTGATGCAGGGGCGTTCGGATTTAATTAAGATGGAAGACAGGGCTGTGTTTTTGAAGAGGATGCATGAGCTGCATTTGAAAGTTATTGAGAGTAAGAGTTAATGTTATTTTAACAAATATCTGTAAAAAGGAATAATCTTAATATTATTAATTGATTTTTCTATATTATATGAGAGCACGAAGGCTTCTTTTGGGTTGAATTTCTCTATGAATTTTTGTAATGATAAAATATCTCTTTCTTTTATTTCTCCTGATTTTATTTCTATGGCTGTTAACGGATTTATCTTTATAAGATCTACTTCATTTTTATATGGGTCTCGCCAGAAATAATCTGCGTCTAATTGTATCGCCAAAGACTGTTCAAAGGTTTTAGGAAATTCTGTTTCAATTAGTAGAGGATTGATTATAGAGGCATAATATTTTTTAAGACGCCTTTCTGTTTTTCTTGCGTTTCGTGAATAATTGTAAAGTTTTTTTATTAAATATGCTTGTTCTAAATATTCTAAATAATTGGAAAGAGTGTGGCGAGAGGAACCTATTTCTTTTGCTAAGGAATTTATTTCGATAACCTGTCCAGGAGCATTAAATAAAACATTAAAAACAGATTTTATTTTAGAAAGATCTTGTGTTCCTGCTATATCTGACAAATCCCTATATATGACTCTATCAATTATTGTTTCATTTATATACTTTAAAATTATTTCTTTTTCTGTATTAATTATTTCTGGAAAACCATTTGTTAATAAATATTTTTTAAATTCTCTTAATATCTCTTCTCTTTGTAATTCTATATTTTCAATCTTTTTATTCCGAAATTCCAAAAACTCTTTAAAACTTAAAGGTTTTAATCGGAATTCAAACATTCTGCCGGCCAAACTTTCCCGCATTTTCTTTCTTATAAAAAGACTTTCCGAACCTGAAATTAAAAACTTAATATTTGAGTAATTATCGTATAATCTCTTGAGCTGTTCTGACCAGTTTTCAATTTTTTGTATTTCATCGAAAACGAATATATAACTGCCTTTATTCAAATCCTTATTCATTAATTCTTGATAAAGAGAAATTGACTCCCTTATATGTAAATCCTTAAACTCGTCAAAGGAGAAATAAAAAATGTTTGTTTTTTCAAAACCTTTTTTTAAGTTTTCTTGAATTATTTTAAATAACAGGGTTGTTTTCCCCACCCTTCTTAAGCCTACTAAGGCAATGATTTGCCTAGTTTTAAGAAATGGCAGAATTTGCTTGTAAATCTCTCTTTCCTTATATAGTGAAAAATCGAAATTATTGCTCCACCATTTATTTGTTTCTTTTATGGCTTGTATTAATAATTCTTTTTTCATCATTTTTATTGTCTTGTAATTTATTCTTATTTTGTGGATGTTTTGATATCCCTACTTTCTATTATGTGTATATTGTAATATCCATAGATTTATAAATGTTTCGTCATGGTTGTTTTCATTTTGTAGGAGACGTTTTAGTTATAGAGAAGAAAGTTAAATGATCTTTAGCCCATTCAACTTTATAAAAGTTGAAGGTTTAAAAGTTATTGGGGGAAGGGAAAATA
>CAYJQP010000011.1:13806-15108 GCA_964372385.1 Candidatus Woesearchaeota archaeon
TTTGATGAAATATGAAAAAATAAATGCGATTGCTAGTTGTTCAATTGCCTTTTCTACTTTTCTTGGGGTATTGGCTGCTATAATATACTATCTTTATCAGATAAAAGAAACAAATCTAATTGAAGTTATTATATGGGAATATTTTATATAGACTTGAATCTTTTATTTTTATATATATTGAAAAGAGGGAAAATATTATAAGCTAAAACTATGGCTTCAAAAATAATGAAATTCGTAAAGGAAACTTGGCCAATCTGGCTTCTTATAATATTAATTTTATTAATGATTATTTGGGCAAAACCTTAATTAGTCTATTTTTTAAGATATTTTATGATTAAGTATTTAGGTTTTAAGATATTTTATGATTAAATATTTAGGAAAATGCCTGCTGATTGAAGATGAAGATAAGAAGATTCTCGTAGTTGGGGATTTACATCTTGGATATGAAGAGACATTAAATCAGGCAGGGGTATTCTTGACAAGAAAGATGTTTGAGGAGATGATTTCGTATTTTGAGCTGATATTTGGGGATGTTGGGAAGGTTGATTATATTGTTTTATTGGGGGATGTTAAGCATGATTTTGGGCGCGTTTTGAAACAGGAGTGGAATGATGTTCTTGGCTTGTTTGATTATTTGGAGGGGAAATTAAATGAAAATGGAAAGATAATAATAACCAAGGGAAATCATGATGCTGTTTTGCAAGCTATTGCTAAAAAAAGAGAATTTGTTGAAATGAGGGATTATTTTGTTGTTGATGAAGTTGCTTTTTTGCATGGCGACAAGGATTTTGTTGAGATTCATGATAAGAAGATTAAATATTGGATAATGGGGCATGGGCATCCTGCTGTTAAAATAAGCGATGGTGTTAAGGTTGAGGATTATAAATGTTTTTTATCTGGGAGCTTTAAGGGGCATGAGATTGTTGTTGTGCCGAGTTTTTTTGAGTTTAGCTCTGGGAGTGATCCTCGTGAAAATTCGCTTGGGCTTGCTTGGGATTTTGATTTTGGGAGATTTAATGTTTTAGTTGTTAGTGAGGATGAAAAGTTAGGGGTTTTGGATTTCGGGAGATTGCGGGATATGGAGTAATTGAAAATTTGGGGATTTGAAATGGTTTTTTGTTTTGGGTTTGAGAGTTTAGGAGGTTGGGGGATTTGAGGTAGATTTATAAAATTCCTTTTTTATGAAAAATTATGAAAAGAATAGTAATTGATTTGTCTAGAATATGGAATTATAGTTATGATAGTATAGATATAGATAACTGCGTTAATTATGTGACATAAGTACCAATAAAAAAAGAGGCG
>CAYJQP010000012.1:0-14999 GCA_964372385.1 Candidatus Woesearchaeota archaeon
CTGTGGGCGGTAGATTTATAAACTATCTTTTCAAAATATTTTTATCACCTATGAAGTTGTAGGACTGAGGTCAAAATGGTAAACTATTATGAAATTATTGAGAGTGCGAGAAAGACAGGAAAAATTGACAAAGGCACGAATGAAGTAACTAAAGCTATAGAGATGGGAACAGCCAAAGCAGTGTTCTTTGCGGCTGATGTTTCGCCGAAGGAGATTATTGCGCATCTGCCTGTTTTATGCAAAGAAAAAGGAATCCCTTGCATTGAAGTTGATTCAAAGCAGAAATTAGGATTGGCTGCCGGCGTTCACGTTAGTTCTGCATCTGTCGCGATAATAAACGCAGGAAATGCTGATATAAAATTTTTAGCTAAATCTTCGGCTGGCAAGTCATCTAGCAAATAATTAAGATGGCAAAAAAACAGGATACAAAGGAAAAGCAAAAAGAACAGGGAAGCACTATTGCAAAACTCTCGTCTGAAGAATCTGTGAATGCAGTTGTTGATGAAATTATTGGAAGAACTGGAGGAAGAGGAGAAGTTACGCAGGTTAAAGCTACTGTACTTGCTGGAAGGAATAAAGAAAGAAGCATGAGAAGAAATGTGAAAGGACCTGTAAGAATAGGAGATTTGCTGACTTTGAGAGAAACTGAAATTGAGGCGAGAAGAATAAGAGGAAGAAATGGGAGGAGCATTTGAGATGGTGATCAGAGAAATTGCAAAAAAATATTTTATTGATAATGAAGGCGGTTTAACTTGTGATGGGCGATTTGTAGATTACAAAATAGGGATTGCAGTATTTAAAGTTGTGGAGAAAGTAAAATGACAAAATGTAGTTTTTGCGGGAAGGACGAGGAATTTTTTAGAGGCGTTAATTTAATTAAGAATGATGGAAGCATAGCTTATTTCTGCTCATCAAAATGCAGGAAAAATGCTTTGAAATTAAAAAGAGATAAAAGAAAAGTGAGGTGGACTGAAGCTTTTCGCGAGAAGAGGGAGAAGGGTAGGAAATGAGCAAATTATATTTTCTTTCGCTTCATAAAATCTGACCAAAGCGTATTTAGTCTAACATTAAACTCTTTAAATTTTGTTTCTATTCTCAATAATTCTACCAATATCCCGCTTAAGAGAATCTCTGCGATAGGCGGAGAATTAATTATATTTAACCATTTTAATATGATTGCCAATATAGAAAAGATTATTAAGCCCCAAGCTATTATTCCCAATATAGTTCTTTGCGTTAGTCTTCCTATAATAAAACCTGTGATAATTCCTCCAATCACTCCTAATATTATACTAATTATTATATTAAGATTTAATAATATATTAAATATCACTAAAAGTATTACTATTATAATTGCTCCTATAGAAATAGTTGCATATTCTTTTGTTGCCATAGTATATGTGCAGGTCCAACAGAAATGTTACCAATTGTTTGCACGTAATTATAGCGAGAGACCAAAATATAGTGAAAGACATAAGTCTTTCCCTAAACACAGAAAACTTTTAGTTTTCTGTGCCATCAAGAATGCAATTGTCAGCATTCTTGAGGTAGTCAACGACAAATTGAGGAAAAACTAAAGTCGTTGACTATAATTGAGCAAGCTTTTTGTTCTCTCGAATATACAAAGTGACATTTTGCTCAATTATTTGATTCACTTTGTATATAATAATAAAATATCAGTTAGGCATTACTTGTGATTTTTACTGTCTATGATAATGAAATATCAAGAAAGTTAGTGCGCGGATTTTCACTAATCACCATTGATTAATAGCGTATGCTAATTCTGCTTCTAATTCTAAGATAGTTTTGTCTATTTTATCTTTCTTTTTAGTGAGCGAGCCGATAGTTTCTTTATATTCTAAGATTTTGTCTTCTATGCTTCGCCTCTCATTTAGTATTTCTGGCAGATTTATTTTTATATTGCTTATGTTTGTATTAATGTTTTTTATTTCTTCTCTTATTTTTATTAAATCGTCTTTATAATTTAATAATGTCTTTGTTTCTATTGACAGCTTTTGCACGGCTTTTTCAGGGTCTTTTATCTTAATCAAATTATTTCTTATTTTGTCTTTGATGTCTTCAAGCATATTTGATATTTGCACAGCATCTTCTAATAGAAGCGTTTTTATAGAATCTTTGGAGTATTCCAGCGCGAATGTTTTACTGGCTTCATCCTGCTCTTTGTAGGCATATTTTTCCAATATTTTTTTATCAATCAAAGCATTTATTTTTGATTCTATTTCCTTTAGTGATTCTTCTTTTTTTTGGAGCTCGCTTGTCAGAGATTCTCTTTTCTTGTACTCTTGGCTTTCTTTTATTTTCAGCAGATTATTGCCGGCTTCGTCAAGCTTCTTTTCGTAATCTTTAAATGATTTTTCGGCTTCCTCTATCTGCTCATTTATTTTATCATTTGTTTTTGTTTTAATCTCTTTTTCATTATTTTTTTGCGAAATAACTTTTACCAAGTCTCTTTTTTTTAATAGCCTCATATTTTCATTTTTAAAATCATTTTCCAAGGAGATTATTTTTTTTATATCATTTCTTATGCACTCTATTTCCTTGCCGATTAAAATAGTAGTTTTAAAATCGCTTTTTGCAGAATATTCAGCAAATTCATTTATTTTATTTTTAATATAATCAACTTCATATTCCTCCTTTTTTCTTATATTTTCAATTAATTTATTAATCGCATTAATATATTCTTTTCTGCCAAGTTCTGTCATTTGAATCAGCTTTTTTTCTGCTTTGTTTTTTGTTAAATCATGTTTTGCTAATTGTTCTATATCCTCTTCTAATTTTTTTAAAGCAGGCAGGAGTTCGCTGTAAAGAATTTCTATTTTTTCTTTGAATAATTTTTCTGTCTCGCTTTTTTCTTCTGTGAGCCATTCATTTATATTTTTTATATTTATTTCTCTTTTTATTTCTGGCTCTTTCTTTTTTCTAAAAAGTCCTGTGATTTTATCTACGAATTTCATATAATTATGAATTTCTTTTAGTTTATAGAGATTTCTGAAATATCACTTAGATTGGCTCTAATTTCATTTATCGTCGGTAAATGAGCAGAAAGGTTTAAAAACTAAGTTTAATTTTTTATTTTCTGGAGGGAGAAATGACGGAGAACAAAGAATATTCTGCTGAAAAAATAACTGTCTTAGAAGGATTAGAGGCAGTAAGAAAAAGACCGGCTATGTTCATTGGCAGTACAGCTAAAAACGGCTTGCATCATTTAGTCTATGAAGTTATTGATAATTCTGTTGACGAGGCGATGGGAGGGTATTGCAATGAGATTAAAGTCAGCATTAATAAAGACGGAAACGTCACTGTGATTGACAACGGGAGAGGAATTCCTGTTGACATGCATCCTGTTTATAAAAAACCTGCGCTTGAGATCGTTGTAACAAAACTTCACGCAGGAGGAAAATTTGACAAGGGAAGTTATGCGGTTTCCGGCGGCTTGCATGGAGTTGGAATCAGCGTTGTTGCTGCTTTATCCAAGCACATGGCTGTTGTTGTGAAAAGAGGCGGGAAAAAATACAAGCAGGAATACAAAATAGGGAAGCCGTTGTACGATGTTAAAGTTATTGGAGACGCGCCAAAAGATGAAACAGGAACAGAAGTTACATTTATTCCTGATGACAGCATATTCTCAACAACGCAATTTGATTTTTCTGTTTTAGCGACGCGGTTTAGGGAAATTGCATTCTTGAATAAAGGATTAAAAATAATTTTGAGCGAAGAAAGCAGTGGAAAAAAAGAAATGTTTTATTATGAGGGCGGTATTGTTGAATTTGTAAAGTGGCTTAACAAATCCAAAGAAGCTCTGCACAAGCCTATTTATTTTGTAAAAGAGGAAGACAAGATAATTGTTGAATGCGCTGTTCAGTATAATTCAGGATATCAGGAAAATGTCCTTGGATTTGTAAATACAATTAATACAGTTGAAGGAGGCACTCATGTAGTCGGATTTAAAACTGCATTGACAAGAGCAATCAATGATTATGCAAACAAGAACAGCCTGCTTAAAAGTTCTGATGGGAATTTGACAGGTGATGATGTCAGAGAGGGCTTGACTGCTATTATTTCTACAAAAATTCCTGAACCGCAATTTGAAGGACAGACAAAAACAAAATTGGGGAACAGTGAAGTTAAGGGAATTGTTGACAAAGTAAGCATGGCCTCCTTGTCTGAATTTTTTGAAGAAAACCCAGTGATAGCGAGGAGAATTGTTACAAAAGCGCTTGAAGCGCAAAAAGCAAGAAGTGCGGCGAAGAAAGCCAAAGAATTAGTCAGAAGAAAAAGCGCATTTGGCGGCGGAGGCTTGCCAGGAAAATTGGCAGATTGTTCAAGCAAGAAAGCTGAAGAGAGCGAGGTATTTATAGTTGAGGGAGATAGTGCGGGCGGTTCCGGAAAACAGGCGAGGAACAAAGAATTTCAGGCAATACTGCCTTTAAGAGGAAAAATATTAAATGTTGAGAAAGCGAATCCTGTTAAAGTTCTAAGCAACGAGGAGATTTCTGCTTTGATCATTGCTGTTGGGACTGGAATCGGAGAGCAGTTTAAGATTGAGGATTTGAGATATGCAAAAGTTGTTATTATGACAGATGCTGATGTAGACGGTGCGCATATCAGAACCTTATTGCTGACATTTTTCTTTAGATTTATGCCTGAACTGGTTAAGCAGGGGCATATTTATATCGCAGTGCCGCCTTTATATAGAGTAAGAAAAAGAGGAGACCATTATGTTTATTCTGATGAAGAATTGAAAGAGATTAAGCAAAAGCTTGGACAAAATGTTGATGTCCAGAGATTTAAAGGATTAGGCGAGATGAACCCTGAACAATTGTGGGAGACAACTATGAATCCAAAAACGAGATTGTTGAAAAAAGTTACAATAGAAGATGCTGCTTTGGCAGACGAAACTTTCTCCAAATTGATGGGCGACGATGTTGAGGCGAGGAGGCATTTTATTGCAGAGAATGCTCATTATGCAGTAATTGATGTTTAGAAAATGATGGGTGAATCAAAAGACAGAGAGATATTGAAAGAAAGAGTGAAAAAATGGATGAGTACAAACTCAGTTTATAACAGCAGAAATGCTCTTGACATGGCTATATTGGAAACATTTTTCTATATTTATTATGGCTTGGAAAATGGCATGAATATTCAGGAAATAGGTAATGAGCTTGGAATATTTCCTCTTCCTTGATAAAATGCTAACGAAAAAATTTTGCCCCAGATGTGGTTCAGAAGACATAGAATTAGTTGCCGGGGGCATTGGCGGGATTTTTATGTGCACGAACTGCGGCTTTAGCGGAAGTGTTTTTCCTGAGAAGGAGATTGTTGGGAGAGAGATGAAAAGTGAGGGAAAAAGGAAAATATACAAGATAAAAAGCAGAAAGTGAGAAACTCCAATAAAGTTATTGATTTCGTCTTTAAAATTAATTTTTTTAGTACAAAACAGAAAAAGTTATTTATCGTCGGTAAAATGCAAATTTATGAGGTAAAGATTTATAAAGCCAGTTGGATTTTTTATTATAGAAAATAAGATGACGCCGAAAAAGCAAGACGAAAATGATGCAGAAAGAGAAGTTGAGGAAAAGGAAAGAGAAAGAAGGAAGAAGGACTTGATTGAGAATGGTGTACAAGGCGCAGAGATAGTTGACGAGATGGAGAAGGCGTATATTGATTATGCTATGTCAGTTATAGTGCAGAGAGCACTGCCTTCTGTTGAAGACGGTTTGAAACCAGTCCATAGGAGAATACTTTATGCAATGCATGAGATAGGATTGGACTCGAGCAAATCAACAAAAAAGTGCGCTACGATTGTTGGTGATGTTATTGGAAAATACCATCCACATGGCGATATCGCGGTTTATGATGCCTTAGTGCGATTGGCTCAGGATTTTTCCTTGAGATATCCTTTAGTTCATGGGCAGGGAAATTTCGGCTCACTTGACGGGGATCCAGCGGCTGCATACAGGTATACTGAAGCAAAACTAAGCAAGATTGCTTCTGAATTACTGGCAGATATTGACAAAGAAACTGTAAAGATGAATTCTAATTTTGACAACTCAACAAAAGAGCCGGAGACAATGCCTGCAAAGCTTCCTAATTTACTGCTTAATGGCGCAACTGGAATTGCCGTCGGAATGGCGACTAATATTCCTCCGCATAATTTGAATGAACTGTGCGATGTAATATCAGCTTACATTGACAATCCAGAGATAAAAATTGAAGAGATGATGGAAATTGTCAAGGGCCCTGATTTCCCTACTGGAGGTTTTGCTATGGGTCCTGGAATTGCAGAAATGTACAAAACAGGAAAAGGAAAGATTGTCATGAGAGCGAGAACAAGCACAGAGGAGAAAAAAGGAAAAGAGAATATTATTGTTACAGAAATTCCTTACATGGTAAACAAGGCAGAGCTAATAAAAAATATTGCACGTCTTGCCACTGAAAAAAAACTGCCTGATATTTCTGACATTTGGGATGAATCTGCAAAGGGAAAGATAAGAATTGTTATTGAATTGAAAAAGGGCGTTGATTCAAAATATACTCTGAATAAGTTATATAAATTAACAAATATGCAGACTAATTTTGATGCTAATTTATTGGCTTTGGTCGGCAAACAGCCGAGGGTTTTGAATCTGAAGGATGTCTTTGTTGAGTATGTAAAATACAGAAGAATAATTGTCACTAACAGAAGCAAGTTTGAATTAAAGAAAGCAGAAGACAGATTGGAGATTGTTTTTGGATTGCTGATTGCTTTAAAGAATATTGATCAGATTGTTGATTTTATCAAGAAGAGCAAGACAGTGGCAGAAGCCCATGAAGGATTAATGAAAAAATGGAGCTTCAGCGACAGGCAGGCGAAGGCAGTTTTGGAAACTCGCTTGCAGCAATTAACTTCTTTAGAGCATACAAAATTAGAAGAAGAAGAAGCGAAATTGAAAGAGACTATTGATTACCTGAAAAAAGTTCTTGGCTCTGACAAAGAAATTTTAAAAATTATTAAGAAAGAAATCTCTGACATAAGGAAAGAATATGGCGACGACAGAAGGACTAGAATAATCAAGAAAATTGACGAGATCTCTGAGACAGATTTGATTGAGAAGAAAGATGTCGTCGTTATGCTTACGAATTCGGGCTATATCAAGAGAGTTGATGTAAAAACATACAGAGAGCAAAGAAGAGGCGGCTCAGGTGTTATCGGAACTGGCTTGAAAGAAGAAGATATTGTCAAGAAGATGATAACATGCTCTACTCATGACTATCTGCTTTTCTTCACTTCAAGAGGGAGAGTTTACTGGCTGAAAGCAAATGATACGCCTGCAGCTGAAAGGCAGAGCAAGGGAAGAAGCATTGCTAATTTGCTGAATTTAAGAGAAGAGACAGTTGCAAACGTGATGGCTATTAATAATTTTGAATCCGGCTATTTGATGTTTGCTACAAAATTAGGCATTGTTAAGAAGATTCAATTGAAAGATGTTTCTAAACCAAGAAATACAGGAGTCAGGATAATGAACTTGCCTGCAGACGGGAGCGACGAGATTATCAATGTCACAAGAGTAGGCGACAGTCAGGAAGTTCTGCTGGCGACGAGAAAAGGACAGGCAATTAGATTCAATGCTGATGATGTCCGCGCAATGGGGAGAGCAAGCTACGGCGTTAAGGGCATTGAACTTAGAAAAGATGATGTTGTTTCCTTGATTGCTGTTCCGAAAGAAGAAACAAGAACTATCTTAACGATAACTGAAAGAGGATTTGGCAAGAGGTCAAATGTTGACGATTATAGAAAAACTGCCAGAGGCGGTGTCGGCGTTATCAACTTAAAGATAACTCCTAAAACAGGAGATGTTGTTGCTTCTGTTTCTGTGAATGACAAGGATTCTATTATAGTCACGACGACAAAAGGCATGATTATGAGGACAAGCATGAAACAAATGAGAGTTATGGGAAGAGCAACGCAGGGAGTCAGGATTGTGAAATTGAAAGATGGGGATAAAGTTGCTGATGTTGTGAAAGTTTCTTTTGTTGATGAAGTGAAGGAGATAGGTGGGGGAGAGGAGGATAATTGATTTTTAGGTTTTTTTAGATATTTTAACACGTCTTGGTTTTTTGGTTGGTTTCTCTGCTTTTAATCGATTTTTTATGCTAAAAATTATCAGTAATAGTGTTGATACTTCTTTTATAAACATTAAAGTATTTACTGTGTTTAAATCAAAGAATACGGCAATTATCATAAAAGTAATAGAATTTTGGAGAATTACCGTGATTAAACCGACAACATCTGACCATAGATTATCAATGAAGAGAATTATTCCTAAAAATATCCCCAAGATAAATATAACACCCATTCCAATCGGATCTTGAGTTTTATATAGCAAATCTGTTGATTTCCCTAATACAACGAAAAGTATCAAAAAACCAAAAGTAACTAAAGAAGCTATTTTACTTGTTGATATCATTTATCATTTTCCTCTTTTTAATATTTAATATTGGAAATATATAAAGCTTGCTAATTAAGATAAGGGTTAATAAATAAGTGAAATCTATCCTTTTTGAATGGAAATAATTTTTGAAACAACTGATAAACTTGGCAGGAAAGTACACTTATCAAAAGAGAGATGGAAACATATTCTTAAGCATCCACATATTGACTATAATCAGTTAGAAAATATTCAGCTAACATTGAAAAATCCGATGACAATAAGATATTAGGTTGAAGACGAAAGTGTTCTTTATTTCTATAAGGAGTTTAAGCATATGGATTCATTGGAGAGATATTTATTAGTTGCAGTTAAATATTTAAACGGCGAAGGATTTGTTATAACATCATTTTTCACAAATAAAATAACAGGACTAAGATGGAAAATAAGATGAGCATTTATTATGATGAAGAAGGGGACTACTTAGAGATAACTGCAGAAGATATTTCTAATTGCTATTTTGATAACATTGGCAATGGGATTTTAAAAATAGTTGATAAAGAGACAGGCGAAGTAAGGGGTATAGCTGTATTCAGTTTTAAAGCAAGAACAAAAAATTTAGAGGAGCTTAAACTTTCTCTGCCTTTTAAGTTTAATATTGCCTCGTAAGAAAGAAGTTTTAAGATTGCTAGAAGAATTAAAATGAACAGAATAAATTATTTTATTAGCTTGAAAGATGGAAGATATCAGGCAAATTTTGAGCTGGATGAAGAAAACGGAGGTATTCAGGAGCGTTTAATTATTGGAGCAGGAGCTGAGATAGTTTATAGAGGCAAGATTGAAATTGATTCAGGAAGAGTGGGAATTAGCAAAAGAATAAATGCGATAGAAATTTATATTAATCAAGCGAATAGAACTGGCGTGTTTGATTCCGGATTGTTGGAGAAGAGATTGGGCGTTGAATAATTAATATCTCCAGTTATAATATCCTCTTGTTGAATCGTATGTTGGAGCGTAATAATATGGTTTTCTGTAAGAATTTCTGCTGTAAACGTCGCGATTGAAAGTTTCTCTGTATCTCCATAAAGAACCGCCGTCAAAAATAGTTGGATTGTCCGGCGTTAATGAGTAATCTTTATTGCTTTGCGTTCTGGCTTCTGAACCTCTAACTTCACTTTCTGAAGCGCCTATGTATTTTTCTGTTGTTAATAGAGAGACGGTTTTTGTTGACCTTCCTCTTCTTCCTATTTGAGTTAATTCATCATATTTTGTGATTCTTTCTATTATGGGGCCTTGGTAGTTTCTGCTGTATGAAGAAGCTGCTGAAGCAGAATTTGAACTTGTATCTTTTATTGTTGGGAGATTTGTGTAACTTGGAAATTCTTGGTTTTGCATTTCATAAACTGGATAGCTGTAGCTGTATGTGTGTCTTGGATAGTAATATGTATAACCGCCTGCTGATGCTAAGCCTGTTATGAAGATTACTGCAAATATTGCTGTTACGAAAAGTGTTATTTTTCGCATGGAAATTCTTGGGGTTTTTTGTATTTAAAGCTTGTTTACTACTTTTTTAGATGAAATTCTTTATGACTTATAAAGAAGTTTGTGGATAAAAAAATAAGATGGCTTAATTGATACATCCTATCTTTATTGGTGCAGTCAAAATTATTAATTGTTAAAATATATAGGGGAATTTGAATAACATCGGAATTTAACGAAGTTTGATTTTCCCTCGTGAAGCGAAGCGGAACAGAGTTGAAAAGTGAAGGCGTAGCGAACTGCAAGTGAGCGGAGTTTTAATCGCCGTTAATAGAGTTTTTTGTAGGAAAAACCGAGCCAGAATGCAATATCCCGAAGACGAAGCCGTAGGGCTGGCGAAGAGTAAAAATCAATTTTTAGAATTATTCATTAGGCGCACTTTCGGAAGCAAGAGCTAATAAATGCTCTAGCATACTTCGTTTGACAACTGATTTTGAAGCATCAAAAGAAACTGCTCCATCAGAATTTCTTAAAGATAGTAATTGAACAGTTGTCAAACCATTATCTGGATTACTTAAATAATCATCAGCAAATTTTCCCGCCATAGCCATAGCATTTTGATAAGCAACTTGAGGATTCTCTGCTGAAAGAGTTTCTGTTCTTTCTACATTACCAGGATATTTAACTCCAAAACCTGGGGAAACCCCACAATCAATTCCGAAAGTTGCTTTGTATTTCATTTTCAGAATAAGAAAATTAGCTGAGTTTAAAAAGATTTATGTGCTGGAGTTAAAAGTGCGTCAGTAAAATTAGAAACTTTAAAATTGATTTTTATTTCTACTAACAAATGATTTACCACAACTCCTTGTGTTCTTTCTTGGTATTAAGCACAATTTGCAGGGGTTTTTCAAAGCTATCTATAATATTTTTTGTACTAGCCATCTACCAATAATTAAACAGCATCATTTAGGGCTTTATATGATTAAGTAACTGTGTTTTCTATTTTTTTATTTATGAATGAATTTATATTGCCGATAGTTGTTTCCAAAATTCTTTCTAATGCCTCGCGCGAATTAAAGGCATTATGCGGCGTGATAATAACATTGTTCATTTTCATCAGCATGTGGTCTTCTAATAGCGTTTTTAAGTCGCATGATTTTTTAAAATTGGATGTTAAAACTATTTTTTCTTCTTTTATTTCGCATTCGCCTTCTAAAACATCCAATGCTGCTCCTGAAATTTGCTTTTTATTAAGCCCCTCTATTAATGCATGGGTGTCTATAATTCCGCCTCTTGCTGTGTTTATTATTACAACTCCTTTTTTCATTTTTCCAATTGAGCTTTTATTTATTAGGTGATGTGTTTCTTTATTGTAAGATAAATGCAGTGTTATGATATCTGATTTTTTTAGAACATTGTCAAATGATTTGTATTTAAAGCCAAGTTGTTCTGCTGTTTTTTTATCAGGGTGCCTGTCGTATGCAAGAACATTCATCTGAAAGCCAACTCCGATCCGGGCTACATTTTTCCCGATGTTGCCACAGCCTATAATCCCTAGTGTTTTTCCTTTTAGGTCAAATCCTGTTAAACTTGAATCTGTTTCAAAAGAGTGCTGTTCATGAGTTATTTTTATTGATTGATATAATTTTCTGGAGAGGGCGAGAATTAGAGCAAAAGTGTGTTCTGCAACTGTGTTTGAGCCATAGACAGGAACATTTGAAACTAAAATATTTTTCTTTTTACAATAGCTGGTGTCAATATGTTCGTAGCCAGTTGACATTGCTGCTATGAATTTTAGTTTTGGCAGAGAGTCTATAATTTCTCTTGTGATTTTAGAATAAATAAATACTGAAATGATTTCTGCATCTTTTATTTTTTCTATATTTGATTTAGAGAGAGGTTCTTTGAAAAAAAGCACATTGTGCTTTTTGAGAGATTTTTTTATTTTGTCTTTTTCCCAATTCTCTAATTCAAAAAAAGCAATTTTCATTTTAACCTCTTTTTATATTGATAGTTAGCTGGATGATTAATTAAAGTTTTTGGTTTTAAAGTTATATGGGTTGTTATGCTATGAGAATGTCTCAAGATTTAATTAATGATTGTTAGATATAATGCTTGTTTTGATAACTTTGATAAAAGAAGCTGGATTTAACGAAGTAGACTTATTTTTTAGAAATGTTCATCAAGATAAAGTTTAAAAATTGGGATTTTCTTTCTAGTTTGTGCCTCAATAGTTTAGTGGCTAGAACATCTCCCTGTCGCGGAGAAGGCCCGAGTTCGATTCTCGGTTGGGGCGCTCTTTTTTGTTTTTTAAGATATCTTTTTATACGTTCTCTTTCTTAATTATTCATGGACTTATCTGAGAAGGAAACGCGGGAGAAAATAATAGATCCTTGGTTAAAAAGTGAAGGTTGGAGAGAGGAGTATATTAAAACAGAAGTCAACTCTGTAAAATCTAATTTTAAGATTAAGAAATACGAGATCAAAAAGGGTGAAGGAAAAGAAGAGGGAAGATTTATTGACTATCTTCTTTTAGATGAGCATAAAAATCCATTAGCTATAATTGAGGCAAAAAGATTTTCTTTAGATGCTGAAAAGGGAAGTATACAAGCAACTACATATCAAAAAGATATAGAATCTCAAACCAAATTTGCTGTTCCGATATTTATGACCAATGGGCAAAAGTGGTATCTCAAAGAAAAAGGTTATCCTACGCGAGAAATTTCAGGCCCATTTTCACAAAAAGATTTGCAAAGAAGGACACAGCTTAGTAAAGAGAAACAAAAATTAGCCAATATAGAAATCAGTCAGAAAATTGTTGATAGGTCAAGAAATATAGAAGTAGTTAAGCAGATTCTAAATCATTTAGAAAAAGGTAATAAGAAAGCATTGATCAATATGGCTACTGGGACAGGTAAAACCAGAGTTGCTATGGCTATAATTGATGCCTTAATTCGAGCAAGATATATTCAAAATGTTTTATTTGTTGTTGATAGAATTTCTTTAGGGAGACAGGCTTTTAATCAAGGTTTCGGCAGTTTTTTGAAGAGTGAACCAAAAACACTACTTAATGAAGAAAGAGATTTTGAAATGGATAAAAGAATTTATGTTTCTACTGTGCAAACTCTAAAAAGTAAAAGAAATAGTGGAGGGTTTAAACTTCAAGACTTTACACCTGGATTTTTTGATTTAATTGTTTTTGATGAAGCCCATAGGTCTTATTATGACCCAGAAAGATTGCTTTTCAAATATTTTGATGCAATTCAAATTGGTTTAACTGCCACGCCTTCTAAAGATTTAGGACATGACACTTATGATTTATTTGATTGCCAAAGAGATCAACCAACGGTTAAGTATGATTATGAGGAAGCAAAAAGAGATGGGGTTCTTGTTCCTTATGATGCTCAAATAATTGCAACAAAAGTATTGGAGTTGGGAATTAGAGGGATAGAATTAGATAATGAACTTAAAACAGCTTTAATGAAACAGGACGAAAACCCAGACCATTTTCAAGTGCCAGGAACTAGATTTGCAAAATATTTTACAGACAGGAAAACAAATGAGCTAATTGTTATGGAATTTATGAATAGATGTTATAAAACAGAAGATGATAAGCCTTGTAAAACCATTTTCTTTTGTTCCAGTGTCAAACATGGAGAAGAAATTGAAAGAGTTTTTAGAAATCTTTACCCGAATCTTGCTGCAGAGGATGTAAGATTAATTGTTTCTAATAAAGACCTGTATATGGACGAAGTAAACAGATTTCTTAAAGATTCAAGTCCAAGAGTAGCTTTATCTGTTGGCGTTTTAGATACTGGAATTGACTTACCAGAGATTATGAACTTAGTTTTTGTTACTCCTGTTTTTTCTCATATTAGGTTTTGGCAAATGTTGGGGAGAGGAACAAGAAGTTTATCTGCATGTAAAAATAAATCATTGCTTCCTGTGAAGGACGGAATACATAATAAAGAAGATTTTAGAATATTAGATTTTAAATTTGGTGATTTTTCAAATATTAAACAACACCAGTTAGAATCAACAGATAAATCTAGAATGAGCGAAGATGTTAAAATTAAGATTTTTAACAAAGAAGTAGAATTATTGAAGAAGATTTTATCGAATGATGAAAAAGATATAATCGAGAATAGGATTATAGAAGATATAAATAAAATTGATAAGAAATCTTTTATTGTTAAACCAAAAGTTGAGATTATTAAAAAGGTAGTTTCTAGAAAGTTTGATTTGAAAGAGCATATTGATGAATTGAAAGAGGAAATTGCTCCTTTAATTAGATTTACTGATTTTGGAGATGGTAGGGTTCAAACATTTATTTCACATTGTGTTGATTTATTTAGTTATGTTAAAGAAGAAGATATTGAATCATTAAATAAAGGGCAAGATTTTCTTTTGGAAAGAATTGAAAATGTTTGGAGTTCAAATTTTCAGGTTGTAAGAGAAAAACAAGATAAAATAATGAAGGTTATACAAGAGAAATTTTGGAGAGAATTAACATTTGAGGATGTTGACTTTTTAATTAGAGAAATTGCGCCTCTAATGAAATATTACGAATCTGAGAGAAAGAAGATTATTAGAGTTGATGCACCTGATTTAACTAGAAGTGTAGAAGATTTTAAGATGCATGTTAAGGAAGATCCGGATTTAGAATACTTAAAAAATTCTTCTTTAATGAAAAAAATGGCTAAAGAGGGTGTTACATGGAAGGAGCTTATTGAAATAGAAAAACAATTAAGAGAGCTCAACTCTGCTTGGACAATTGAGAATATACAAAATATAAGAAGAATTGATTTTGTTCTTTTCTTAAGAGATATTCTTAATTTGAAAGATTTACCTGACCCTCAAGAAATGATAAAAAATGAATTTGAAAGATTAATAGTTGAAAATAACAAAGAGTATAATGCTGAACAGATTAAATTTTTAAGACTTTTAGAGAAATTTTTTGCCTATAATAAGCATTTAACTCCAAAAGACTTAACCGAACATCCATTAGCAGATGAAAATCCTCTTGATAAGTTTAGTCCTGAACAATTAAAGAAGATTGTGAAAGAGGTCGAGAAGATTAGGATAAAGTAG
>CAYJQP010000013.1:0-14914 GCA_964372385.1 Candidatus Woesearchaeota archaeon
AAATTTAGAACTTTGCCAAATGCAGAGGCAGTTTATTATCTTATAGGCAAAATGATCGCAGCTCTCGGACTGGGAATCCTGCTTGTCAATTGGTTTGACCTTTCTAATTTTATCGGTTGGATATTGCTTATTTTAGGTATTGCCCTCGCCTTCCCGCCGGGCATGAAGCTTCTTCAAAAACAAAAGTCAAACAAACGCAACGCTTAAAAACCCACCAAATCTCTTTCTGACAGAATCTAATTGAGAAAAACAAGAGTTTGTAGAACTCCAATTGTAGTTCTTTGGACTCTTAGAACCTTTCTTTTTAAGAAAGGTTGTAAACTAAATAGGCAGAGTTGCGCCTGAGACAAAATGTTAATCAAATTAAGAAATGGCGAAGTTATCAAGACCAAGAAGCGGAAGTCTTCAGTTCTACCCGCGGAAAAGAGCATCTAAGCTTTTGCCCAGTGTGAACTGGGATCCAATTTATTCTCAAGTAAAAGAGCAAGGAATTTTGGGCTTTATCGTCTACAAAGTCGGTATGGCGACAGCAGTTGTCAAAGACAACACAGACAAGTCAATGACAAAAAACAAGAAAATCGTAATACCAATAACAATTCTTGAAGCCCCGAATATGAAAATTTTCTCAGTCAGATTTTACAAAAACAATCTGCCGATAAAAGACATTGTAGTCTCAAATGACAAAGAGCTGAAAAGAAAAATAAAACTCCCAAAAAAGCACCACACACTTGAAAAAACTCCGGAAGATTACGACGACATAAGAGTTATAGTTTACTCAATGCCAAAGCAGACAGACATTAAAAAAACGCCTGATTTAATAGAACTGGCTGTCAAAGCAGATTCAAAAGAAGCAAAATTAAACTTAATAAAGTCTTTGGTAGCAAAAGAAATAACGCAATCTGATTTCTTAAAGCACGATTTATTAGATTTAAGAGCCCTGACAAAAGGAAAAGGCCTCCAAGGCCCTGTAAAAAGATTCGGCATAACTCTAAAATTCCATAAATCAGAAAAAGGAGTAAGAAGGCCGGGAAGCTTAGGCCCATGGCATCCTCCGAGAGTTACTTTTAGAGTTCCAATGGCAGGACAGCTTGGCTTTTTCTCAAGAGTGCATTACAACAATAAATTTATTTCGTCAGGAAATATAAAAGAAAAAGACATTAACCCTTCTTCAGGTTTCAAGCACTATGGAAAAATAAAAGGCAATTATCTTATAATAAAAGGCTCTGTTCAAGGCCCTCCAAAAAGACAGGTTCTTATTACGCCTTCTTTCCGGCCGACAAAAACCCAGCTAAAGAAAAAATATGAATTCACAGAATTAATAACAAAAACAAAATGAAAAAACAAAAATTAGAAATAGCAATCTTAGAAGAGAATGAAGATTTATCAAATCTAAGAGAAGGCGATTTAGTATACGCAAAAGTAGATGAAAGGGGAAGTGTAGTAAAATTTATGTTTTATGATATAGCAGTTTATGGCGGAACTTTAAGAATGCCAGGAGAGGAAAAAGAAAATAAACACGTATTTATCTACACATCAAACCTTCTAGACGCAAACCCTAGAATAACAGTTCTTGCAGCAGAAAACGCAGGACACGTGGGTTGTGGCGTTATTTATGGTTTTAATGCTCTCAACTTAGAACATCTTCCAGAATATAATGAAGATAGAATAAGATTCATAAAATTAGCACACGAGGCACTAACAAAATGAAAACCACAATATACGACATCAAGGGAGAGAAGAAAGCAGAAATAACTCTCCCGGAAATATTTGACGCAAATGTCAGAGAAGACATCGTACTAAAATTTTATGAAGCAGAGAAATTAAAAAAAATTCATCCTTATGCGCCATTTAAGGAAGCAGGAAGAAGGCATTCTGCCGCAGGCACGATTTCTCACAAGAGGCGTGATTTCAAAGGACATTATGGAAAAGGAATGTCTCGTGTTCCGAGAAAAACAATGTGGAGGCGAGGAACGCAGTTTTACTGGATTGGCGCAGAAATTGCCTCTGCAAGAGGAGGCAGAAGAGCACACCCGCCGAAAATCGGCAGGCGGTTAAGAAAAATAAATAAAAAAGAAATAAAGCTCGCAATGAATTCTGCATTTGCTTCAACAGCGCATGAAAAATATCTCCTCAACAGGTATTCAACTCTTGATAAATTAAACATAAAACTTCCAATTGTCATAGAATCCAAATTGGAAAATATAAAAACAAAAGATTTTCTAAAAATGCTAGAAAACATCCTGCACGATGCTTACAAATTAGCAATTAAAAACAAGGAAGTAAGAGCAGGAAAAGGCAAGTTAAGAGGAAGAAAATACAAGTCAAACGCAGGCCTTCTTCTAATTAAAAGCAAAGACGAAAAAATCAAGATAAAAGGCATTGACATTAAATCATCTAGTGATTTATCAATCACAGATTTATACCCATTAGGCCGCCTTGCCATGTTCACAGAAAAAGCTCTTCATGAATTAGGACACGAATCAGCACATGAATCAAAACACGAATTAGGAGGAAAACAAAAATGATTGTAGTTGATATTGAAACATCTGGCTTATACCCTGAAAGGCACGGTATCTGGCAAATCGGAGCACTTGACTTTTACAACCCAAGAAATACTTTCTTAGAAGAATCAAGAATTGACGACGAAGATGAAGCTACAGAGGGTGCAGCGAAAATTCATGGAAAATCTGAAGAATATTTAAGAAACAGAGACAAACAGTCGCAAAAGCAATTACTAGAGAATTTTTTCAATTGGACAGGAAAAGTAGATATAAAAAATTGCATTTGCCAAAATCCACAGTTTGATATAGGGTTCATAAGTTATAAAGCTAGAAAATACAGCTTAAAATTGCCATTTCATTATCGTGTATTTGATTTGCATTCAATAGCATCAAAAGTTTATCATGATTCGCATGGAGATTTTTTAATGGAGGAAAATCATAGCGGAATGGGATTATCAAAAACTTTAGAACTATGCGGTTTGCAAGACAACAGAAAAGAGCACAACGCCCTTGAAGACGCAAAACTCACAGCAGAATGCTTCTCACGAATCATAAATGGAAAATCACTATTCAAAGAATTTTCACAATATAAAATTCCAGACTATTTGACAAGATGATACTAAAACCAGTAACTTCAGAAAAAGCAGTAAAGATGATTGAGATAGATAACACAATATTGTTTGAAGTAGAAAGAAAATACAGAAAATCAGAAATAAAAAAAGAAGTAGAAAAAATATTCAATGTAAAAGTTGACAAAATAAGAACACTTATTAAAGCAAATAAAAAATTCGCCTATGTAAGAATAACTAAACAAAACCCTGCGATTGACATTGCAACTAAATTAGGAATGATTTAAAATGAATCCAATAATAACCGACATCGCCTTGCATGAATTAAACAACGAGCTTAGAGAAATTTATAATTCCAATGAGTTTTCTATACAGCAGGCATCTTCTCATTCAGATAATCTCAATTATAGAATATACGCTAATAATTTTGCAGAATTATCAGACAGCAATAATCCTGAAGAATATATCTTAAGCTCCCTAATCTCGCATAAAAAAACCAGCGAGAATTTATCAAAGGAGAAGAGATGAGATGACAGATAAAAATATTGTTAATTTTCTTTTTGAAACAGGAATACTTTCAAAAACGCCAAGAAGTGGTTTTTACTTTTTGGGAAGCGGGGAACAGAGTGTAGCCGAGCATATTAATCGTGTTTGTTTTATTGGTTATGCCCTTTCAATGCTTGACAAGAATGTAGATCAAGCAAAGATATTAAAGATGTGTCTGCTTCATGATCTCCCAGAAGCTAGAACGTCAGATCTTAATTATGTCCATCAGAAATATGTAAAAGCAAAGGAGGATGAAGCAGTAAGAGACTTAACTTCAACTCTTCCATTTGGGCAAGACATTAATGATATTTTGCAAGAATATCACGAAGGAAGAACTCTAGAAGCGCAATACGCAAAAGACGCAGATAGGTTAGAATTAATTTTATCATTAAAGGAACAATACGATACTGGGAATATAAGAGCAAATACCTGGTTTAATCCAGCATTTCAACGTTTAAAAACAGACCCTGCAAAGAGATTAGCAAAGCAAATTTTTGAAACACCGTCTGATGAATGGTGGTTTCATAATAAAGAAGATGAATGGTGGGTTACACGAAATAAAAGTACATAAAATTTAAAATGGGAAAGCGAATAATCTCACAGGCACGCGGGCACGGAAGCTTGACTTACAGAGTCAGAAAAAGAGCTTTTCAGTATAAAATCAGCTATCCAACCGCACAGTACGGTGAAGCAGAAATCCTAAAAATAATTCATTCAGCAGGGCATTCAGCTCCGCTCATGAAGCTAAAAATAAACAACGAGATATTTTTCAATCCGGCTTTTCAAGGCGCATACGAAGGGCAGAAAATAAAAATAGGAAAAACAGTTTCTAATGGAAATATTTTAACTCTAAGTGAAATTCCAGTCGGAACAAAAATTTACAATATCGAAATAAATTCAGGTGACGGAGGAAAGATAATCAGGACAGCAGGTTCTTCCGCCACTTTGCTAAAAAAATATCCTTACAACATAATCTCTATTTTAACGCCAAGTAAAAAAGAAGTAAAGCTAAGTGGGAATTGCAGGGCAGCAATAGGAGAAATAGCTGGCTCTGGCAGAAAGCTGAAGCCATTTATAAAAGCAGGAAGAAAATTTTATAAAATGGCGGCAAGAAACAAGTTCTGGCCGAGAACATCAGCTGTAAAAATGAATGCAGTTGATCACCCATTCGGCTCTGGAAGAGGAAAAAGAATAAAATCTAAAATAGCGAAGAGAAATGCTCCAGCAGGAAGAAGAGTCGGCCACATAAGGCCAAGACGCACAGGAAGGAGAAAATAAAATGATAGAAAAAATAACTAACATAAGACCTGAATTTTTTGATATATTCGGAATTATAGTATTTACTTTTATTTTAATAATCGGGATTACATCACTATACTCAAAAAAGAAACTGCCCAAGTGGACAACAGTTGTTTTAGTTATTATCGGAATTTTAGGATTGCTCGTTGACGGTATGATTGTATTTAAAACATATTTAACAGGATAAAAAATGGCAAAAAAAATCAGAAAAATCAGAGCAGAAGTAATAAAGAAAGACACGCTTTATAGAGGTAAAACTATTGAATATCTCAAAACTCTTGATGTTAGAGAATCTGCGAAATTCCTTCCTTCGCCAAGCAGACGCTACCTCCTGCGAAATTTCCAAACAATTGAAAAATTCATTAAAAGATGCGACAAAAAACTCGCGCAGAATAAAAAAATAAGAACGCATTTAAGAGATTTAGTTATTGTTCCCAAACTTATCGGACTTACAATCTCTGTCTATAACGGCCGGAATTTTCAGGAAATTCCTATAACGCATGAAATGATTGGGCATCGCCTTGGAGAATTCGCACTAACACGATCTAAAGTATCTCATGGAGCTGCCGGCTTGGGAGCAACTAAGAGCTCAAGAGCACAGAAGAAATAAAATGACAGAACAAAAAACAGAAACACAGCAAGTAAAAAACCATGAGCACACTCACGAAGCACGCAAAGAACACAAAGATGCAAATCATCAGCATCACCAACATCAACAAACACCGGAGCAAAAACAAGAAGATAAAAACAAAACAACAGAAAAAGAAGCACAAGAAAAAGAAACTAAAGAAACAGAGCAGAAAAAACAAGAAGCGCAAACAAAACAAGAAACCATAACAAAACCACAAACAAAACAAACAGAAAAAAAAGAAGCAATAGCAAGAGGCCTTAGTCTTCCGCTGTCAAAAAAGCACTGCATGTATATCTCAAGATTCATAAAAAACAAGACAATTGATAAAGCAATTAAAGATTTGGAATTAGTAATAAAATTCAAGAAAGCAGTTCCATTTAAAGGTGAAATCCCACATAGAAAAGGCAAGGGCATGATGTCTGGCAGGTATCCGCAAAAAGCTGCAAAATCACTTATAAAAATCTTAAAAGGCCTAAAAGGCAGCGTCCTCGTAAACAACATGGACTTAGATAAAACAATAATCTATCTCTCTTCAGCAAGCTGGGCATCGCGTCCTCAAAGAAGAGAAGGCAGAAGAGCGAAAAGAACAAATTTAATAATCAAGGCAAAGGAGATAGATAAATAAAATGGAAGCAAAAAAATTTGTCAATTTCAAGAAAGAAGAATTAGGCGTCAAAGAATACATAAAGTCAGAGTTGGGAAAAGGAAAAATCAGCGATGTTTCAATTGAATACACGCCAGTAGGAGAAAAAATAATCATCGCAACAAGCAAGCCCGGCATTGTAATAGGAAGAAAAGGCGAGAAAATAGACCTGCTTACAAGAACCTTGAAAAAAAGATTCAGCTTGGACAATCCGCACATAGAAATACAGGAAATAAGCGACCCAAGACTTGACGCGCAAATTATAGGAGACGAAATAGCCTTGATGCTTGAAAGAAAAGGCTCGTTAAAATTCAAAGTAATCGCATATAAAATGCTTAAGGACATAATAAAAGCAGGCGCTCTCGGAGCTGAAATTGTTCTCTCTGGAAAGCTTCCAAGCGACAGGGCGAAAAGATGGCGTTTCAGCCACGGCTATCTCAAAAAAACAGGCGACCCTTCAAAAGTAGTTGACAGGGCGCATTCTCAGGCAACAACAATATCCGGCGTCGTCGGTATTTATGTCAGCATCCTCCCCCCTGATGCGCACATCCATGATAAAATAGTAGTTGATGACGCCCTCAGAAAAAAAATTAAAATGTCCCAAGAAGCTCCGCAGGAAGAAAAAGAATCAGCTCCAAAGAAAAAAACTAAAAGTTCAGGAAAGAAAAAATGACACTGCTAAAAATAAAAGATATAGAAAAAGCAACAGCAAAAGAAAGAGAAGAAAAATTAAAAGAATTAAAGTTTGAGCTTGTAAAAGCAAATGTCACCGCGAATAAATCAAATGCAAAAACCAAAGAAATTAAAAGGGCTATTTCACGCCTACTTACATACTCTAACATGGAAAAGTTAGCAATAAAAACAAAGCCGGAAACGCTCAACTCGTCTAAAGAGTTGAAAAATAAATAAACAATGGACTTTGAGAATTTCGGTTTGCCAACCGAATCAGATGTGTTTGAGGAAATCGCGAAAAGCGAACAGCACATTAAAGTGACTACCGACAAGCGCCGTTATGGGAAGATAATAACTCTTGTCAGCGGATTCAGCAGGGACATGGAGCTTAAGGAAATAGCCAAAACCCTTAAGGAAAAACTTGCCTGCGGCGGAACAATTAAAGACGGCGTCATTGAACTGCAAGGGAACCATAAAAAGCAAGTAAAGCCGATATTGGCTAAGCTTGGTTTCCCAGAAGATTCAATAACCGACTAAACCTTAGGCACAAAGGAGGAGAGAAGAGCAAACATAGATGGAAATGGCGAAGACAAGTGAAAAAAAACAAAAGAAAGAAAAAAACCCAGTCAGAGCTAGGGGAAGAATTTTCAAGGGATTTGTCACAAAAAAATTCCCAGAGAGAGTTGTTGTAGAATTTGAAAGAACAGTTTATGTTCAAAAATTTGAGCGTTATTACAAGAAGAAAACAAGACTTCATGCAAGGCTTCCAAAAAACTTTGAAGACATAGAAGTCGGAGATTTCATAAAAGTGCAGGAATGCAGGCCCCTTTCAAAAATTATCCATTTTATCGTCGTGGAAAAAATTAAAGGAGGTGCTAAATAAAATGCCAAGAGTTCCAAGTGAATGTTATGCAGTTGGTCAAGTTGTAGAGTTATGTTTAGATAAAACAAAAAGATTATCTGTTTCCACAAGAGATAATGATACACTGAGTCAATTATTTACTGCAGAATATACCTATATCCTATCAAGATTGGAGGAAAGAACATGAAATCAATAGGAGCAAAAGCCACAAGAGGATTGCACATAGGAAGCAACATTGTTGCCGCAGACAATAGCGGAGCAAGAATTGTAAGAATAACATCTGTAAAGCTCGGCAAGACTAAAAAAGGCAGACAGCAATATGCAAAAATAGCAGACATGGTTAAAGTGTCTGTAAGAGCAGGCAAGCCAGACATGAAAGGCGTTGTTTTTGACGCAATTATAATCAGGCAAAGAAAGCCTTACAGAAGAAGAACAGGAGAGCGCGTCTGCTTTGAAGACAACGCCGCTGCTCTTCTCAAAGACGAAAAAGGAAATCCAAAAGGCACTCAAGTTAAAGGCCCAGTTGCAAGGGAGGTTCAGGAGCGCTGGCCATCTGTGGCAAAGATAGCGCAGTTTGTATTGTAAAATGGCAGAATATCAATTAAAACAAAATCCAGAGCTTGCAGGAAATAACAGGGACGAAGTAAAAAGTAGTTTAGTCAATGTTCTAGAAAGTGGACTTGCTTCAATGAATAGATTTCACGCGTGGATTACAAAAAATAGAGGCGAAGAGGTTACTTATTTTGGAAGGAAAGTAGAGGATCCTAAGGAGTCTTTTAGAGAAATTAATTCACAATTTAATGCTCTTTTACTTATTGCAAATAGAACAGGCTATTTTACTCCGAGAGAGATTAGCGATTATTCAAGAAGAAGAAATGAAACCAATGATAATATATATCAAGAACTTGATAGAACCTCTTCAGAATTTGAAAACTGCGAGGCATCAACATGAAATCCAAATTCTCCTCTCACTGGAAATCCTCCAAGCTCCCAAGAAAGCAGAGAAAATATTTAGCGAACGCACCAATGCACACAAAGCATAAATTTTTAAATGCAAACTTGTCAAAAGAATTAAGGAAAAAGTATGGCAAGAGAAGTCTTCCTCTCCGGAAAGGGGATGACGTGCTTGTTATGCGAGGAGCTTTCAGGAAAAAGAAAGCAAAGGTTATTTCTATAAACCTCAAAAAATCTAGGGTAACATTAGAAAACATACAAAGGTCAAAAAAAGACGGAACAAAAGTTCCTGTTTTCTTTCATCCAAGCGTATTGCAGATACAAGTTCTTAACCTTGAAGACAGGAAGAGAATTGCCAAATTAAACAAAAACATTTCAGAAACAAAAACGGAAACAAAAAATGCACCTAAAAAGACAGCAGTCAACAACTAAACTGCCTATTCCAAGAAAAGGCACGAAATACGTAGCAAGAGCGCTCTCAAGCCCGCAGAATTCTGTTCCTCTTGTTATCGCTGTCAGAGATATGCTGAAATTGGCAAAGACATCAAAAGATGTAAAAAAAATGATGAATCAAAAGCTTCTAAAAATAAATGGAAGACTTCCAAAAGACATTAGAGAATCAATCTTTCTTTTTAATTCACTTGAAGCAGATAAGCCTTACATTTTGACAATTCTTCCAACAAAAAAATTCTCCTTTCAGCATGCTAAAAAATCAGATTCTCGCTTATGTAAAATAATTGGCAAAAAGCTTGTTAAAAAAAATAAAATCCAGTTAAATTGCCATGACGGCACAAATCTCTTGTCAAAAGACAAAATCTTAGTAGGAGATTCCATTCATCTGGACTTTTCAGGAAAAATAAAAGAACACATTTCTCTTGAAAAAGGGAGAAATGTATTCATCATATCAGGAAAATATACTGGCTTTCACGGCAGAATAAAATCAAGAGAAGGAAATAAAGTTGAAATCCAAATTGAAAGTCACGGAACAACAATATTAAATCAAAATCAGTTAATAGCACTATGATTCAGCAAACACAAGAAATTAAGGAGCAAAAAGAAAATCCTATGAGAAAAATAAAAATTGAAAAAGTCTTAGTTAGCTGTGGCGCCACTGGCGCTGATTTGGAAAAAGCAAAAAAGCTTCTTCAACTTCTTACAGAAATGAAACCGCAAGTCATTGCTTCAACCAAAAGGATTCCAAATTTTGATGTCCGCCCAGGATTAGAAGTAGGAACAAGAGTAACACTAAGAGGAGAAAAAGCCCTTGCCTCACTGAAAAAATTTCTCGGAGCTTTAAATAACACACTCTATGAATCTCAAGTTTCAGAAAATCATTTTTCCTTCGGCATTGAAGAATATATAGAAATACCAGGAACTGAATATCAGAGAGACATCGGCATTCGCGGTCTCAATGTGACTGTTGTTTTCATACGCCCGGGAATCAGAATAAAAAGAAAAAAAATCAAATCTTCAAAAGTAGCAAAAAAGCAGAATGTTTCTCCTGAAGAAATAATAAATTACATGGAAGACAATTTCCAGACGGAGTTTTTGTAAAATGGAAAAAAGAGCATATACCTCATTACAGAAAGAAAAAGTAAAACCAGAAACAAATTATGTAAATGTAAATGATAGCCCGGCATGTTCTCTTTACGGCGAGCCGATAACAAATCTTAGCCAAAACTATCCAAGAGATAATTTAAGATGCGGCACACAACAAAATAAATTATCATCGGAGGCTCTTCAAAGATGACAGCAAGTGATTGGAATAAAATCTTGAAACAGCTGAAAGGTAAGCCCGCAGTAATGCAGAAATTCCTAAAAAATTGTAAGCCAAAAAACAGAACAACAGGCATCGCAAGACAAAAATGCGAAAGATGCGGCCGCTTCGGAGCTCATTTAAGTCAATATAATCTAAATTTATGCCGACATTGCTTCAGGGAGATAGCAGAAGAAATCGGCTTTCAAAAATACAGCTAACATGTCACAAGATATAGTATCGGACGCAATAAATAAGATGATGAATGCAAAAAAAGCAGGAAAGTCAGTGATAGAAATAAAAAAATATTCCAAATTTCTGATTTCTGTTTTGGCATTGGCAAAATTAAAAAACTATATAAAAGATTACAAAATCTCCGACGATAAAAGAACACTCAAGATAGAAATTGCAAAACTCAACAAGTGCAAGGCAATTAAGCCAAGATTTACTGTTTCTGTTTCAGAAATAGAAAAATACGAAAAACGTTATCTTCCTGCAAAAAACTTTGGAATTTTGGTGGTATCAACATCAAAGGGATTAATGACAAATCAAACTGCAAAAGAAAAGAAAATAGGAGGAAGCTTAATCGCTTTCATGTACTAAAATGAAAAAGCAAATAGAAGAAACCCTAGTTATTCCCGAAGGAATCGAATGCATATATGAAAATAAAACTCTCGTCTGTAAAAAAGACTCAACAGAATTGTCAAGGAAAATTAATCTGCCAAAAATAGAAATTGAAATAAAAAAAAATTCGTTATCTTTTTCTTGCAAAAAAGCCAGCAAAAATGAGATTAAAGAGATTAAATCCCTTATGGCACATTTAAACAATATGTTCTTCGGCCTAAATGGGAAATTTGTATATAAATTAGAAGCATGCAATGTTCACTTTCCTATGAATCTAAAATTAGAAAATGATTATCTTGTTGTCAGCAATTTTCTCGGAGAAAGCACGCCAAGAAAAGCGAAAATCCTTCCAAATGTTGAAGTCAAAATAAAAGGTCACGAGATTACAGTTTCTTCCATTGATTTAGAATTAGCTGGGCAGACTGCATCTAATATAGAAAAAGCCACAAAAATAAAAGAAAGAGACAGGCGTGTTTTCCAAGACGGCATTTATATCACAGAAAAACCGGAGAAGAAAAAATGACAAAAAAAAGATTTCTAAGGCGAGACTCAATTAAATTTTCAAGAATTGGAAAAAATAGAAAAAAGCTTCAGAAATGGAGAAAAGCAAAAGGCAGGGACTCCCAAATGCGTTTGAAAAGAAGGGGCTATCCAAAATCTCCAAGCATCGGATACAGATTACCGCAGCATTCAGATAAAAAAATCATCGTAGAGAATATAAAAGAGCTTAATAACCTAAGCAAAAATTCAAGCATTATAATAGCAAAAAAAGTCGGAGCAAAAAAGAAATTTGAGATTATTAAAAAAGCATCAGAAATGCATCTTAAAATTTTAAATGTCAAAGGAGCAGTAAAATGAACTTAAGCAAGAAAAAAGAATTGGCGGTGAGAACACTGAATGTTGGAAGAGACAGAATAGTTTTCAATGTATCCAGTTTAAGCGAAATAGAAAAAGCAATAACAAAGCAGGACATAAGGGATTTATTGAATAGTAAAGCAATTTTAATTAAGGAAATAGGAGGCAGAAGAAAAATAATAAAAAGAAAGAC
This sequence comes from Candidatus Woesearchaeota archaeon, assembly GCA_964372385.1. Classification (GTDB taxonomy): domain Archaea; phylum Nanobdellota; class Nanobdellia; order Pacearchaeales; family GW2011-AR1; genus JAUSIK01. The sequence continues at coordinate 12,106 of CAYJQP010000013.1, forward strand.
AAGAAGAAAAGCAGGGACAGTCAGGAAAAAGCCTAAAAAACGGAAACAAGAGTACATGACAATAACAAGAAAATTAAGGTCTTATTTAAGCTCGTTAAAGAAGAGAGGTCTTATTCAGAAAGAAAAATTCCTTAAATTAAGAAAAGAAATAAGAGCCTCATCTTTTAAGAGTCTTGCTCAAATGAAGGAGAAAATGCAGGAGGTTAAAAAATGAAATCTGTAAGAAGGCGAAGGCTGGAAAGAAAAACAGATTACAAGGCTCGCTTTGCCCTGCTTAAATCTGGCTCTAAGAGAATAGTCGTGAGAAAAACAAATCGTTATATAATTGCACAAATTGTAGAAACAGAAATTGCCCAAGATAAAACCATCATCAGCATAAGCTCAAAAGACCTCTTAAAAAAAGGCTGGCCAGAAGAATACAGAGGAAGCTTAAAGAGTCTCCCTGCAGCTTACCTCGCAGGATTTCTTCTAGGCAAATTAGCCAGAGAGAAAAATATAAAATCAGCCATCTTGGATATAGGAATGCAAAGAAATATTCACAAGTCAAGGCTCTACGCTTTTCTAAAAGGCGCAATTGATGCAGATCTAAAAATTTCACATCAGCCGGATGCCCTTCCAACAGAATCAGACTTGCAGAAAAATGAAAAACTCGCAAAGTTAATAAATCGCCTCAAGGAGAAAATATAATGGAACAAGAAGAAATGCGATATAGAAAACTGAATAGTTTGGAAGAATTGAAGCATATTGAACCCTTTAGAGAGATAGTTCTAATAAGAGAGCATGAAAATGATGCAGATATTCAATTACTGCTAATTTCTTCTGACGGAACAGATTATATTTATGGAATTTCTAGATTAGGAAGAGACGCTATAACAGAATCAATTTACAATCTTCAGTTTGCTTCTTGTATTGAGGGTGGTGTAAGATATGTAGATGAAAGATATGTTGAAACATTTTTTAAAATACCAAGAGATAGTCGCGATTTTAAATTTACGATTTATGATAAATTATTGAAAGACAGAGGAATATAAAATGGCAGAAAAAGAAACAAAAAACCAGCCGAAAGACATGGAAGAAGCAGTAACAGAAGAAATTGCAGATTTAGAAAAAGCTCCAGAAGCTCTTATATTAGATGAAGCCGTCATCAAAGAAAAACTGGAAAAACTTGATGAAGATAAGAAAAAAGAAGATAAAAAAGAAGCGCTTGCATCTTGGATTCCAAAAACAAAGCTGGGAAATCTTGTAAAAGCAGGAAAAGAAAAAGACATAGATAAAATTTTAGAAAAAGAAAAGAAGATTATTGAGCCTGAAATTGTAGACTCTCTTTTGAATTTATCTTCTGAATTAATATTAATCGGACAAGCAAAAGGAAAATTTGGCGGCGGCAAAAGAAGAGCCTGGAGGCAGACGCAGAAAAAAACAGAAGAAGGAAATGTTCTCACATTTTCTTCAATGGCAGTTGTCGGCGATAAGAACGGGCACATAGGGATAGGTTTTGGAAAAGCAAAAGAAACCCTTCCTGCCAGAGAAAAAGCAATAAGAAGAGCAAAATTAAACATAATGAAGATTGCCCGCGGTTTTGAAGATCCTTTAGACACTGTGAGAGACGAACCCCACACAATACCATTTAAAGTTGAAGGAAAATGCGGGAGCGTCAGAATAAATCTTTTTCCAGCTCCGCGAGGCACTGGATTAATAGTCGCTGACGAATGCAAAAAAATACTAAGACTGGCAGGAATAAAAGACATTTACAGCCAGACAAAAGGCGAAACCCAGACAACATTCAATTTAGCAAGAGCTTGCATAGCCGCACTGTTTAAAACAACAAAAATGGAGATTTAAATGTTAATCGCAATAAGAATTTCAGGCCAAGTGAACATACAAAGGAGAGTAGAAGAAACTCTTTATCGGCTTAGGCTTAGAAGAAAATATTCCGCAGTGATTCTAAAGCCAACTTCACAAAACATTAAGCTTCTAAAAAAAATGCGAGATCATATTGCCTATGGCCCTATTGATAAAGAAACCCTGCTTCTTTTGCTTGAAAAAAGAGCAAAGCCAAAAAATAAATCAAAAAAAATAAAAGCTAAAGAAATAATAGAGCAATTAGAAAAGAAAGATATAAACAATTTGGACATTAAGCCATTCTTCAGGCTTCATCCTCCACGAGGAGGCATTGACGCAAAGAAGCATTTTCCTGTCTCCAAGAAAGCAGTTCTCGGCGACAATAAAGACAAAATAAATGATTTAATTAGGAGGATGTTGTAAAATGAAACTGAAAAAAAGAAAAAAATCCTCGCGATTCAGGGGCTCGCACACGCACGGCCGCGGCTTCAAGAAAAAAGCAAGAGGAAAAGGGAATAAAGGCGGAAAAGGCATGGCAGGCTCTGGAAAACGCGCAGACCACAAGAAAACTTTAATACTCGTAAAATACGGGACAGATTATTTCGGAAAAGACAAAGTACTAAGAAGAAAGCCAAAACCAAAGCCGATAGAAATTAACATTCGGCAGATTGTTGAAAACTTGCCTTCTTTAATAAAAGAAAAGAAAGCGATGCATGAAAAAGACGCAATAAAAATAAATTTGAGAGGATACAAAATCCTGTCCGACGGCGAGCTAAATAAAAAACTCATCATCACTGCCTCGTCAGCATCAAACTCTGCAATAGAAAAAATTAAAAAAGCCGGCGGCGAAATACAATTAGAAAAATAATATCACAAGATTAAAAATCTGCCCAACAACATCACAGGTGTGGGCATTATTCAATTATTCTTTGAAATAAAAACTCTCTTTTTCTTATCAACAATTTGC
>CAYJQP010000014.1:0-14529 GCA_964372385.1 Candidatus Woesearchaeota archaeon
CACAAAGCGAGAATATATAAATCGCTCTTAGCTTCATATTAAGGTATTTATTTTTGATTTCAAGAGCTAACACAACAATCCAAAACTATAAAACCTCCTTCTGTAAATTAAATACATGACTCAAATAAATCTTCAACCGCGCCAATATCAGCAGGCAATATTTGAAACTGCAAAAAACAATAATACTCTTGTTGTTCTTCCAACAGGACTTGGAAAAACTCTTCCGGCACTTCTTTTAACAATCCATCGTCTCAAAACTTTCCCAACTACAAAAGCCCTAATTCTCGCTCCGACTCGCCCTTTAGTTGAGCAGCATTTCAAAACATTCAAATCCCAGCTCCCTGAATTATTTGCACAAATAGAATTACTAACAGGCACAACTCTTCCTAAAAAAAGACAATCTCTCTTCAACCAAGCAGACATAATTTTTGCAACCCCGCAAACAATTGCCAACGACTTAAAAAATTCCCTATACTCTCTGCAAGATACCAGCTTGCTTGTGGTTGACGAATGCCACCGCTGTCTCGGTAACTACGACTACACTACCGTCGTTAATTTTTACAGACAGCAGTCAAAAAATCAAAAAATCCTCGGATTAACTGCCTCTCCGGGCTCTGATCCAAAAAAAATAAAAGAGATATGCCTACATCTCAACATTAAAGAAATTGAAGTCCGTACAAGAGAATCTGAAGACGTTAAGCCATATTTAAAAAAAAGAGAATTTCAAAAAATAGAAGTTCCCTTCCCGCAAGAATTTATAGAAATAAAAACTCTGCTCAAGCGCATCTTCGACGAAAACATAAACAAGCTAAAGGAAAAAAATCTCCTCTATGGCCCAACAAATAAAATCTCTCTCCTTGAATTGCAAAACAAGCTCGCATCACGTGCTCAATTTAAAGATTTTACAGCAATGCGTGGGATGTCGCTTACGGCCCAGGCAATAAAAGTCTCGCACGCTCTTGAATTGTTGGAAACGCAAACCCTTTCTGGCTTAAGTGAATATCTCTCTACTTTGCAAAAACAGGCAGAAAATAAGCAAAGCCGTGCTGTTCAGCAGCTCGTAAAATCCCCAGACTTTAATGCCTCCCTTGTCTCCCTGCAAAACCTTCTAGCCAAAAAAATTGAACATCCTAAAATTGAAGAGCTGGCAGTAATAATAGAATCTGAAATCCAGCAGAACCAAAAAGCAAAAATCATGGTCTTCTGCCAATTCAGAGAAACTGCGACGACAATCGCAAAAAGACTCAATCAAATTGAAAACATCAGCGCACAAGTATTCCTCGGTCAGGCAAAAAAATCAAATTCTTCAGGTGTAACTTCTGGCTTAACGCAAAAAGAGCAGAAAGCAGTTCTGGAAAAATTCAGGTCAGGAGAAATTAACACAGTTGTCGCCACATCAATAGGAGAAGAAGGCCTTGATATCCCTGAAGTTTCAGCAGTTATTTTCTACGAGGCAATACCTTCTGCAATCAGAAAAATTCAGCGCGCCGGCAGAACAGCCCGCCTTTCTCCAGGCAAGCTCATAATTCTCGTAACAAAAGACACCCGCGACATCGCCTATCATTACGCATCAACGGCAAGAGAAAGAAAAATGTACAAAACATTAGAAACAGTAAAAAATGAATTAAAAAAACAGCCCCCTACTTTAGAAGATTTCAAATAAAAATAACACGCATACTGCCCGCAGAAACATTTAAATATCACTATCAATATAAATATATCATATGATACAAAAATGTAGCTATTTAACTGTTTTAGAAATATTCTTCAAAGAGCCAACAAGCATACATTTTATAAGAGAAATTGGAAAGAGGATTCAATTAGCTCAAACTTCTGTTAGAAACCACATTAAAGATCTTAAAAAAAACAAATTAATTATGACAAAAATAGCAAAGCCATTTAACGGACTTGTAGCTAACAGAGATAATGAACAATTCTTATTCTATAAACAGGCTTATAATTTCTATTCGCTTTGGGAATTAAGAAATGTAATTATTAAATCCATGCATCCAAAAACAATTATAGTATTCGGTTCATATTCGCGAGGAGAAGACGTTGAAGAAAGCGACATTGATATGTTGGTAATAACAAAAGTAAAAAAAGAAATAAAAACAAAAAATCTTGAAAACATGATGAGCAGAAAAATCAACATAATCTATAAGGACTCGCTGGAAAAATTAGAAGAACCTATAAAAAATAGCGTATTAAATGGGTGGATAATTTACGGAGGTATTTAATGGAAGAAATATTTAGAGTAAACAAAGATTTGAAAAGAGCTAAGAATTTGCTGGAAATGGCTAAAGAAAGAATTGATAAGATTATTCCCGTTCTTCCAAAGGAAACACCATATAAATTCCTAGAAGAATATTATGAAACTATTATTCAGCTTATTACTGCAATAATGTATGCAGATGGATTTAAAACTTTAAGTCATATCTCTTTAATTGAATACCTGGCTAAAAATTATAAGGAGTTTAATGCACACGAAATTAAAATTATAGACATATTGAGAAAATTTAGGCATGGAGCCATTTATTATGGAAAAAAAGAAGGATACGAATTCCTAGAAAACAACAAAGATATTATTAATATCACAATTAATAAATTAATTACAATCGCCAAAAATAAAGGAGAGATAAAAATAAGCACTATTTTTATTATCCATGGCACTATGGGAAATCCAAATGGAAACTGGTTTCCATGGTTGAAAAAAGAATTGCAAAAATTTGAATGTAAAGTATTTGTTCCTGAATTCCCCACACCAAAAAATCAAAATCTATCAAGCTGGATGGAAGTCTTTAAAAAATACGAAGAAGAAATTAACGAAGAGACTATCTTTGTGGGACATAGCTTGGGCGCTTCATTTATCCTAAGTGTACTGGAAAAAACTAACAAACCAATTAAAACAGCTTTTCTTGTCGCAGGATTTATAGATTTATTAAATAAAAAAGAATTTGATGAATTAAATCAAACTTTTACTGACAAAAAGTTTGATTGGAAAAAAATAAAAGAAAATTGCAAAAAATTCTATGTCATTAATTCGGATAACGACCCTTATGTTCCATTAAATAAAGGCAAGGAATTGGCAAAAAACCTTGGCGCTGAACTTATTGTAATAAAAAATGCTGGCCACATAAATAAAGAGGCAGGATACGATAAATTTGGATTTCTATTCGATAGAATAGAAGAGGAGATAAAACAAAAATGACCTTCCACAACATCTTCTCAAAAAAACCAGCAAAACCAGAAAAAGAATTAAGAATAATAGCAGACAACAGAGAAAAGTCATCTCTCCTCGTTCCAGAACTGCTCTCAAAAAATTTCAAAATTGAATTCAAACAGCTCCCGGTAGCAGATTACATAATCAACAATATAGCTATAGAAAGAAAAACAATCTCTGATTTAAAATCCTCAATAATAAACAAACGAATATTCCAACAGCTCATGGAATTAAAACAATACAAACAATATCTTCTAGTTATAGAAGGCCTAGAAGATCCTGAATTCAATCAGGGAATCATTCACGAAAATGCTTTCAGAGGCTTTCTTTTGTCAGTTATAATGGAAAACCAAATTCCAATTCTTTTCACGCAAAACGCAAAAGACACTGCAAAATATTTCTGCATACTGACAAAAGAGAAAGATAAAAAAGAACTCTCGCTCCGTCCAAGCAAAATTTTCCGCTCCCAAAAACAGCAGGCCTGCTATATTCTTGAAGGCTTTCCAAACATCGGCCCTGTAAAAACAAAAGCCCTTCTCACAAAATTCAGCTCCCTAAAAAACATTTTTAATGCAGAAGAAGAAGAACTTCAGCCAATCCTAAGAAAACAATCTAAAGATTTCAAATCTATTATAGAAAAAGAACATAAATAAAAACCTCAAACACAGGATAAAATTATGAAAATAAAATCCCAATCCAAACCAATAAAAGAAATTATAGCAAGCGAGTGGAAAGAAATACAACTCTACAAAATAAAACCAGAAGATGAACCAGAACTTTCAACTAATCCATCTCTTAGAAAAATCTCTTACAATTTTGAAGAAGGAAAAAAATTTATAGAACATAGTCATGAAACACCACAACTTCTCCTAGTGAAAGAAGGAAAGCTAACACATTACGACACAAAGGGAAATGAATATGTGCAACATCCCTACGATATACTAATTGTTCCAGCCCACTTTCCCCACAGCGCAAGTACAGAAGAAGAATTGATAGTTGATGTCTTTCATAAAAAAGCAGATTAGTCTAAACTCAAATATTTATTAACTCCTGCAATAACTTTCTGATGAAAATTCTTATTGACTTTGCAAAGTCGCTTCTTCACAATCCTATTATTAATCGTAAATATTCTATGAGGTTTAATCCAGCTCTTAAAAGGCAATTTACCTTCTTCAAAAGAACCTCTCTCAATCAAAATATTATCTTTGTGAAAATTAGAAGTCACCAAACAACAAATTTTATCTTCGGTTTTATTCAGCAATGAATTTGAAATAATCAAAGCAGGTCTATTTTTTGATCCTGTCAAATCAGAATAAGGAAATGGAATAAGAACAATATCTCTTTGACTATACATCATTCCACCTCTCATCTAATTCATTATCCCAATCTTTCTTCAAGACAGATTCAGATGCAAGCATAGTCAAAATACTTTCATGATCTCTATCTTTTTCCAAAATATCCAGCTCCTCCAACCGCCTCTTTATAACTTTCCTCACAAACTCGCTCCACTTTACCTCTGAGTGCTTCCGCATCCTTTCATAAACTGAATCTTCAATAGATAGTGTTATATTCGTCATAATAGACTAAGTGATATCACTTATTTAAACTTTTCTGTAATAAATCGCTCATTCCATAAACCTCAACATCAGAATAAACAGGCCCAATCCCTTTCAGCTCACTTTCTTTCAGCTTAAACTCTCTAATCTTAAATCTCACCTCTCGCAATTTAATTCCATCAACATAACTAACAAAGCCATTTTTATCTTTAACATATTTAACGCGGGCAATCGTCATATGCGACATGAATCTCTTCTCCGCAACAAAACCAATCTCTGACAGCGCCAAATCCACGGCAGACTGCAGCTCAAAAATTCCTTTCCCTGAAACTTTTATCCAAACAATCCTCGGGTTTCCCCTAAAATTAAAAGTTCCGACACTCTCTAACTTAGCATCAAAACCATCAAATCTCGCCTCTTTCAACATCTCCCGAACTTTCTCCAATTTCTCGTCGTCAATCTCTCCTAAAAACTTCAATGTTAAATGCAAATTCTCCAATTCAGTTAATTTTCCAGTAAACTTAACTCCGCTCCTCAAAACCTCCTGAACTCTAGCAACCTCTTCAATAACTTCAGAAGGAAAATCAACTGCAACAAAAAGTCTATGTAATTTCTTCTCCATCAAATTCACCAGCGCTTTTTAGCTAACTTTCTAGCATCATTCAGATTATCTTTAGTTTTCTCCATAATAAAATCAATATCTTTAGCTATCTTTACCCCAAGAACTTTAACTAACTTCTTTCTAGCAATATTTCCCTTAAAATATCTCATAATAATAAATGACCTACACTCATCTAGTTCCCTCCCAACTTCATGTCCAATTAAAACATCATGTCTTTCCATTATCTCGCACAAGAAAGAAAAAAGACAATTACTATAATAATTTATCTTTTTTCCAAAATCTTCCTCAACTCATTTCTAAATCTAGTCAACTCATCCAATGTAAACATATAGTTCTGTCGGCGCCTTCCGCCTTCCAAATCAACAACATAAGAAAAATTATTCCTCTCGCTCCTGCCAAAAACAGCTCCTTCATTTATCTGTGTAAAAACATCTTCAACACCAACAGAAGAAAAACAATCCAATCCTCCAACCTCCTTGACCAATTCATCAAACCCTCCGGCTGTAATTAAATTCTCATCATTCCATTCGCCATCTCCATGAACTTCTCTATGAACATAAGCCCGATAATATTTTTCCTTCTTCACGGCGCCTCTCTCAATCGCGCGCCCTGCTAACGCAAATTCCTCATACCAATCCAAACTTATTTTATTTTTTTCCATCTCCATCAATTAAATGTCTATACCCAATTCTACATAGTTTATTCAAAGCCCTTCCCACAATATCATTTGGATCTTCTATACCTGTTCCATTAACAAAAAAAACAAAACCTCCGCCATTGCTTGCATCACACATGCACTCAAACTTAACAGCATTAATAAATGTCGGCGTTCTTGGCCTCTCTGGCGCCCCCTCTCTAAAATAATCTCCCTTCGCCCTTTCTTTATCAAAATAATCCACTCTCAACCTATCAGATAATTCCTCATATGGCTTAGTAAAAAACCCAAATCCCTCTCTTTTATACCCCTCGGCAATATAACTCGCTATTTTAACAACAACTTCCCTGCAATCCATGTAAATAAAACAAAAATAAACTTTATAATTATTTAGGCTTTCTATCCTCTCACGACTCTACCCAATACTGTCCTTAAACTATTTTTAAAATCACAAAGCTCTTGATAAGTAAATAAATAACTCTGTCTCTTCCTCCCATCTCTTAAATTAACCGCATCAGAAAAATTAAACCTATATCCTCTAAAAAATTCTTTTCCATTCTGTTGTGTAAAAATATTATCAACATCTTCAACAGAAAATCCAGACAAACCTGCAATGAAATTCACCAAATCATCCCTGCTCTCAACTACTTTCAAATTCTCCTCCTTCCACTCGTTCCCGTCATGTAAATAAGCTCTAAAAAATCGCGACCTCTCTTCTGCATTCCCCCGAGGCCAGGGAGCATAGTAAGAGATAAACTCCTCGTACCAATCTACACTTATTCTACCAAGCATAATCTATTAACATAAAAACCTTTTTATTAATTTCTATATTTCAAAACAACAGACCTACTTAGGCACAACAGCCGCGCTGCTGTATTTCTTAACCAAATTCGCAGCCAATTTCTTAACCTGCTCCAGGCTAACTTTTCCTATTTTCTCGTCGTATTTATAATAATTTCTCGCATCTCCGCCAAGCTCTTCAAACATCAGTTCATTCATGACATTAATGCTCTCCTCTGCTCTCAATTTATTTAATCCTAAAACTCTCTGCTTCGCCTCTATCAAATCCTTCTCGCTCATCTCTTTAATATTTTCAAAACCTTCAAGAATAAGCTCTTTCACTTTTGGCAAGGCTTCTTTCGTTGTTCCGACATAAATTGTGTAAAAAGCATAATTCTTCTCTCCTTCTAAACTGCTCGTCACAGCATAAGCCAGCCCTCTCTTTTCTCTTATTTCTAAAAACAGCCTTGAAGACATTCCGTTCGCCAAATAAGCATCTAAAACGTCCATCGCATAGCAATCCTCATCAGAAGGAAGCGGCGCGTGAACCGCAAAAACAAAATGCGCCTGGTCCAAATGCTCTCTATGCTCAATACCTTCAGTATTTTTTTTCTTAATCTGCAGATGCTTCTGCTTCTTCCCCTCTGCTTTAAAATTCTTCTCAAAATACTCGCACACTTTTTCAAAATCCGCGTCTCCAACAACACAGACAATATAATTTTCAGGACTGTAAACTCTCTTAAAATATTCTGCCACAAAATCTCTCTCTAAATTGCTCACCGATTCTTTATTTCCTATAACTAAATCCCCGAACGGGCTTTCATATAAATTGCTCTCAATCATTTCAAAAACATAACTCCGAGGATTGTCATGATACATGTTTATCTCCTCCAAAATAACTTTTTTCTCCTTCTCAAATTTCTCCTTCTCAAACTTCGGATTCTTAAGCATGTCAGTCAAAATATCAAGCCCTGCAAACAAATGTTCAGACGGCAGTTTAAACCAAAAGCTCGTCACCTCATGCGCTGTAAATGCATTCAAAACCCCTCCTTTCTTCTCAATCTCTCTTGCTATATCCTCATTGCTTCTTGTCTTTGTTCCAGTAAAAACCAAATGTTCAATGACATGTGCAATCCCCTTAATCTTGCTCTCCTCAAATGCTCCCCCGAACCTGTTCGCGATGCAAGCACTCACAACTGGCAGCTCTCTTTTCTCAAAAAGCACAGTTATCCCGTTCTTCAGTTTCTTTTTAAAAAATTTTTCCATACATCAACAAAAATAAAAACCTTAATAAACCTTATCTAATTTGGATTATAATGCAAAAACAAAAAATATCTAAACTGCAAATACTCGCATGGGTAATTGGATTAATAGCATTAGGAGTAATTATTTTTGGCATCATAAGAGAATTGTTAAAATAAAATGGAATTTAGTGATAAGATAAATATCTTCTATCAATTATTAAATTTCTCAATATTTCTATACTTTACTATCGCCTTAATAAAAAAAGGACAACTTGACATAATAGATTTGTTAATTAGCGGAATTGGTTTATTAGGCTCAATAATAGTCAGCATAATTGAAGCTAAAGAAAGACTTAAAGAAAAATAAATTTATTAATTTCTTCTCAAAAATCCATTCATAACTAACTTCCCCTCTCCAACTCAATCTCCTTCCATAACTTATACATCCTTTCCCTATAAACTCTAAACAACTCGCTAATTACTCTTCTATTATCTATAAAATAATCCCAACTGTCATCTCTATTCCATTCCGCTATTTCCGGCTCTGCCACTAATTTTCTAATCACACCTAAAACTTTGTCTTTAGAATATCTGGAAACAGAGTCATCTTCTACTATTCTTGCAACCAAGTCTCCTAATTCTTCCATAGTAGAATCTTCCCTGCGGCTTATTATAACATCAGGAGTATCTGCAGTACATTCGCACTCAACGTTCACAGCCAATTTATAAAAATAATTTATATGCTGCTTAATTCCACGACTTTTAGAATAAATTTCATTCAAGCCCATAAGAAAAATAATAAAAACTTATATATAAACACTATTATAATAAATTCATGCCAATCAACGCCTCTCACGAATTCATTTCAGCAGAAAAACGCTATTTAGAAGCAAAAACCTTAGAAGAAAAAATCTCTCGTTTAGAAGAAATGATTAGAGTTGCGCCAAAACATAAAAGCTCAGAGAACCTTCTCAAAGAACTCCGCACAAGACTAAAAAAATTCAAAGAAAAACTCTCTGCAAGGAAAAAATCCGGCAAATCGTCAAGAAAATCAATAAGAAAAGAAGGCTTTCAATGCGTTCTTATGGGTCTTCCAAATTCAGGCAAATCATCTCTCCTCGCAAAGCTGACAAACGCACAACCGAAAATCTCTCCATATCCTTTCTCAACATCACGGCCGGAAATAGGCACAATGGATTATCAAGGTGTAAAAGCACAGATAATTGACCTTCCGCCAATCGGCTCTGAAAATTTAGACCTCTCGCTGGTAAACACGACCGACTGCATCATCATTGTAATAACCTCATTAAACGATTTGCAAAAAATTTATCCTTATTTACAGAAATCCCAAGGAAAAAAAATAATCGTCTATAGCAAATCCGACATCTTGTCATCAGAACAGCAGAGAAAAACTGAAGCAACGATAAAGAGCAAAAACCTCAATGGCATTCTAACTTCATCTATAACTTTACAAGGCATTGAACTGTTAAAAGAAAAAATATTTAATTTAATGCATGTTATCAGAATCTACACAAAAGAGCCCGGCAAAAAACCCTCTCAAATTCCAATTGTTCTCCATGAAAATTCCACAGTCAAAGACGCCGCAGAAAAAATCCTTAAAGGATTCTCTGCAAAAATTAAATTCACAATCCTCACAGGCCCGTCTTCAAAATTCCCAAATCAAAAAGTCGGCCTTGCCCACATCTGCAAAGACAAAGACATTGTGGAATTCCATACACGATGATTATTGTATTGCAATGAAACAATTATTTTAAACTCAAAATCTGCCTAATCAAATGGTAGAATTTCTAAGATCACTGGGAAATCTCCTAGGAATTGCAGTTACAATATTGGGTATTTTCGCAATTTTCTTTAAAGCACTAACACCAATAACGGCGTCAATAATTTTAGGAATCATTCTACTTTTAGGATTCATCTCCCTGATAATATATCAAATAAGCAAAATAGAGAACAGAATAATAAAATTAGAGGAAAAGTATAAAAGAACAGAAGAACTTTCAGAAATAAGAAGTGAAATCAAATTATTAAAATCATTAATAGAAAGAAAAATGAACAAAAAAAGAAGATTAACATCTGAAGATGCATTAGAAATAATTAGAATAGTTATAATTTTAATAATTGGCTATATAATAGTAAAGGCTATTCTTTCAACTCTCTCTTAAATAAAACTCCAATCTGATTCCATCAGGATCATCAAACCAGATAAATTCTTTCTTTCCATATTTATCTATAATAATCCTGCTATGTTGAATCCCTGCCTTCTCTAAAATATCTTCAAACTTCTTTAATTCATCTAAATTCCTAACTCCAAATGCCAAATGATTCAAACCTCCTTTATCTTTATCATATTTTTCAAATTCTCCATAAGACAATCCAAAAAATAATTTTGTCTCACCAACTTGAAAAGCAACTTGCTCTTCATCTGTCTGAATTGACTTCCCAAGAAATTTAGAATAGAAATCAGCGCTTCTTTTATCATCCTTGACAATAATTACAGCATGGTCAATAAATTCAATTTTCATCTCGTCACAATCAGCCTCTCCATCTCTTCCTTCATTTTCTTAATCTTTGGATTCTCAAAATGTTTTCTTGCAGGCTCTAAAATCTTAATCAATGCCTCTGCAACTGCATTCTTCAAATCCATCGGATGAACTTTGCCATCAGAAAAATCTTTTTCCAGCTCCCCGTATGAATCATAAACAGCATCTCCTCCAAATTTTCCAGCCCTCTTAATTTCTAATCTCATCCCATCACCACTAAAAACCAGCGATTTAGCCCAATCCAAAACAGGATTAAATTCTATTTCTCTTTCAGGACAGAAAGCCTTGTTTAATTTCCTTCTAATCTCATCAAGCGAATCAGTAATAAAAATAGCAGAATCAGGAATGCTCTTTGACATCTTCATACTGCTCCATAACTCTTGCATCCTCTCTTTCGGCACTGGCCAAATCTGCGGCTTTTGCAAACCTAAAATCAAATGATGATGCGCTGCAACTGGCTTAATCTTTTCTTTTTTCTTATTTAATAAAGGCCGAATCTTCAACTGCAATGCAACCTCGCGCGCAACAACATGCGCCTTTCTCTGATCCAATCCAGAATGAGCCAAATTAACTCCTTGAACAAAAATATCTGCAACTTGCATCGGTGGATAAAGCAGTTTTGCAAAATCAACACTCTCTCCTTCTTTTCTTCCCATTATTGTAATGCTCCTCTGCATTCTCCCCAAACTAGTATTCTTGCTCACATCAATCAAAGTAGCCCAATAATCATCGTTATTGTGATACAACTCGCTCCCAAGAACAAATCTAAGTTTTTCAGGGTCTCCACCAACGCACTTAAAACTCGCCTTCAGTCCTTCTTTAAAATAACCGACAGCAACTTTCTTAATTACCTCTCTGTCTCCTCCTAATTTATCGTTAATCCAACTATGCCAGTCAGCCAGAAAAACAGAACAGTCAACTCCTGCTCCCATAAAATCCTTAACTTTTGACATGCACATCAACCCTGTCCCCAAATGAATCTTCCCAGAAATCTCAAAGCCAATATAATGCTTAATCTTCTCCTTGCTCTCAATCAAATTTCGCAAATCTTCAACTGTCAGCACTTCTTCTAAATTCCTTTTTATCAACTCAAGTCTTTCATCAACACTTAATTCTTTAGTCATGCTCTCATAAAAAGAAACCGCAATTTAAACTTTTCTAAAAACCAAATAATTAACATTCATCAAACTCACAATCCTCGCCAGCATTCCTTTCTACAATTCTGCCATCAGAACAAACTTTCGCATCCTCAGGACAAACAACCAGCTGTCCAGCGCAAACATATTGGCAAAACTTTATTCCTGAAACATATTGCCATCTTCCCTCGCATGCCTCAACAGAATCCTGCCTGTGTGCTTCAGCACAGCAAGCATCTTGGCTTTCATCATCAGGAAGATTTCCGCAAACGCCGTCTCCGACTAAATCCCCTCTTCTGCCAAGCTCATTTTGATAAGTAAACCAATAAATTGTCGCGCCAATCATAAATCCAAGAACAATAATAAAAACCACAAAATTAACAATCTTCTTTCTTTTATCTAATTTTTCCATAATATGAATTATTACTCTTACTTATTTAAACTATCATCAATTAAAATAATAATCCAAAAATGCATTCCCTGTAATTGCAGAACCAGTCAATCCACTCCCTCCTCCTGTTGTTCCGCTCCCCGAAATCCCTGAACTTCCACTTGTCCCCCCGCTCGTCGTCGTATCTCCGCTTGCAGGTGGCTGCTCTCCAGTCGTTGGTGATGGTACAAAGCCCTCTGGAGGACGGAATCCCGGTGGTGGTTGGAATCCTTCAGGAGGTACAAAGCCCTCTGGCGGCACAAATCCTTCAGGTGGTCTACCCTCTTGAGATTTAAAATGTTCAAATTGTTCAGGAGGTATAAATTCAGATGGCCTAAATTCTTCCTCTCTAATATGGCACCTGCACGGTTCATTCGGCGTAATATCTCCATAACTGCAATCCCACGCTCCTCCTCTTGCTCTGCACTCTCTTGCAAAATTTTCCTGATATCTTTCTGTTTCTCCACGCCTCTCTTCAAAACGGCCTCTCATAACTCTCTCGCATTCCTGCGGCGTTCTCGCTCCTTTCTCTTCGCACTCTGGCGGAAATCCATGGCCAAAATCTTCACGGCCTCGCTCTCCAGCTCTCTCAAGCTCCTCGTCAAAACATCTCAATCTATCTTCTGCGTCTTTTATCTCCCTGCATCTAAATCCTCCTGTAGCAGCACGTCCAAGGGTCCCTCTGCCTCTTCCCTCTTGCCCAAATCCCTGCTCTCTCATAATTTTCTCGCACTCTCTCATGTCTCTCGGCGAATCGCCAGTTAATCCTGCATCCTTGCATTCTTCAGGCGCGTTTCTTTCAAACATTAATCTTCCACATTCTCTATGGTCTTTCAAACCAGCTTCAACACATTCAGACGGCGCATTCTCTTCAAACATTATTTTCTCACATGTTGCTCTCGCCTCTCTCTCATTCTCAAAACTAATTTCTCCTCTATCTAATGCGTTTAAGCACGGTCCTGGTGCTTTTGCTCTAAACATAGCCTCCATGCACTCTCTTGGTGTTCTCGCTCCTGCCTCTCTACATTCCTTGGGCATATACGCATCAAATTGGTCTTCAAAAAAACCCTCCTCAACTTCATCAAAGATATCCAACAAATAATCAGGCAGTAAATCTCCCATGCTGGCTGTAGCATCGTCCATCGCCTCACAAGCATTTTCATCTCCCTCATCACAGGCAACCGCCAAAGGCGCAACAATAGAACATCTATCAGCAAATTGCTTTATGCTAATATCCTCGCATCTGCACTGCCTTCCATCTGTTCTAAAGCACTCACTCATAATCTCTCCAAATGCTCTCGCCTCCTTTTCCTGCTCGTCTGTCAATTCCCTGTATTGCTTCTTTCTCCATTCAGGCGCATCTTCATCGTCAACTCTACAAACTCTTGAATACTCAACAGGATCAAGCTTAGACAACTCATCACATAGCTCCTTAACTTTAGCTGCAATCTGTGCTGCCTTCTCAATCCCATGCTCTCTTTCCACAATGTCTCCAAATCTCTTTTTATCTTCATCTGGAATATCATCTTTTATCTGTCTCATTGCTTTCCTAATAACCTTCGCGCTTCTTTCCGCCTCTTCTCTCTCTTCAGGCAAAACTTCCCTCTCAACTTCTCTAGCGCAATCCTCATATTTTCCCAATGCTTCCCTCGCCTCGTCCACTTTCCCTTCTCTTATCATCGCTTTGATTTCGCCAACTTTCTCTTTCCTGTTATCAAAACAATTCCCAAACCTATCAAATAATCTATCAACAAAATAAAAAGCACTGTCTGGCGTAATTCCTGCATCCAACTCTTCCTCTACATCTTCATCGCTGATGTCATCTAAATCCTCGCACTCTCCAAAATAATCTCCATGCGCCAAATGTCCTTCAACAGCAGACTCTGCAACCTCAATTGTATTCTCATTATCAGGATTTCCAGGAGGGATATGGCATATCTCTACTTTTTCCTCGTCGCCTTCGTCTTCATCGCCTTCTCTCTCGTCAATTTCGTCTTCGTCATCTTCCTCTCCATCATCAAAATCATTTTCCTCTCCATCATCAAAATCATTTTCATCCCCGTCTCCCGCATCGCCCTCGTCTCCTACGCCATCATCACCTGCGCCACTATCATCAGTCCCACCGGCATCATCACTGACATTGCCTGTATCTTCCTGCGCAAAAACTCCTCCCAATAACAAAAAGAAAATACCTGCAACAAAAAATAACTCTAATAAACCTCTTTCTTTCATCAATATAATAAAGAACACTAATGCTTTTAAACTTAACCCTCTTGATACTGTTAAGCCAAAAGGTGATGGATAGTTTCACAAGTAAGAATTAAC
>CAYJQP010000015.1:0-10389 GCA_964372385.1 Candidatus Woesearchaeota archaeon
GGCTTAGGACCAAGTGGCTTAGTGCCTACACAGGTTCGAATCCTGTTCCCCGCATAAATGCTATCGAACAAAGTCTAAAAAAGATAGCATAAATTCTGGGATTAGTGAATTGTGCTGCGCGACAACTGTTGCAAAGCAACGGCATTTATAGTTTCTTTGATGTGTACAACTTTCTTTTCTAAAGAAAGTCGTACTTCGGGTCCTGTTCCCCGCATAACAAAGTGTTATTATAGCGAGAGACCAAAATAATTGAGCAAACTTTTTGTTCTCTCGAATATACAAAGTGACATTTTGCTCAATTATTTGATTCACTTTGTATAGAACAAAGATTTCTAATCTTTGTGCCTGCATTTTTTCAAACCTCAACATTTAAAAAGACTAAACATTTTTATAGTAAGTCTAAATTACTATATAGTAATTAGGAGTATACATAGTAAATGACAGCTATAACCCAAAAAGAAAAAGAAGCATTGCTAATGATATTCAAGGATTTCTCTAGTTATTACAATGCAAATTCTCTAAGCAAGATTCTGGGAATAAGCAGAATCGGCACGATGAACATATTAAAAAAATTTCATAAAAAGGAAATATTAATTAATAAAAAAATAGGCAAGTCAATAGTATACAAGGTAAACTTAAATGACGACTATGCGAGAAAGCTTATTTCATTCCTTCTAGCTGATGAAGCAAATAATTTCAAGCGCTGGAAAGATGAATTTAAAGAACTCTTCAAGAAAGAAAGGATTGTAATGTTATATGGCTCTACAATAAGAAATTATGAAAAAGCAAGGGATATTGATATAATGATAGTTATTAAAAAGAATGAATATAAAGAAGTTGTAAAAGTATTAAGAGAAAGACAGGAATTTCTTCCAAAAAAAATTCATTCAATCAAACTCACAACTAAAGATTTGTTAAATAATCTTGAAAAAAAACAGAAAGCTATTGTGGATATAGGTAAAAATGCCATTATTTTATATGGTCAGGATAAATATGTAGAGATAATAAAAAATGTCACAAGCATCTAAGCAAGTTGAATGGTGTTTAAGAAAAGCAGAAAAAGAAATTGAGGAATGTAAAAAACAAGGCAAAAAACCAAAACATAGAGGGCTACTAAAAATAAATCAAGATATTAAAGAAGCAAGGGAGCACCTTGAGAAAGCAGAGCATAATATGAAAGCAGCAATTAATTTTGAAAAAACAGGTTTTTCAGATTGGTCTGCCAGTGCATTCTTCTATACTATGTATCATTGCTTTCTGGCAATTTCTGCCAAATTCGGATATGAATCAGCAAATCAAACCTGCACAGTCGCTTTAATAGAATATCTAAACGAAGAGGAAAAAATAAATATTGATAAAGAATTTATTGAAATGTTCAAATATGAAAAGAGTAAAGAAGCAGAGGAAAATAGCATCATAGAAATAAGGGAAGATTATACTTACGGCACAAAAATTGCTCTCAATAAGCAAAAAGTTGAAGAATTGACTCAAAAATGTAAGAAATTAATTGATATTACGAGAAGTATCGTGATTGAATAATTCTAGTTCTTCTGCACAAATGTTCTGCTCTGTAACTATAACAACAGACTCTAATAATTAAGCGAATTGTCTGTTGCTATATCGGGAGACATAAAAGTAGCACTCAATTATTTATGTCCCACGTTATAACACTATTCCCCGCATCGATACAGCAACGAATACTGTTAAGCCAAAAGGTGATGGATAGTTTCACAAGTAAGAATTAACGACGATAACCAAGTTAAATGAACCGCTAGAAAAAAGTGTTACAGATTACCTCTTGATAACGAAGACAAAATTAAGTTTTATCACCCGTTCACTTAACAAAACCCAGCAATGAACAATTTAAAAAACCTTAATTCTATATAAACCAACAAAAATGACGGGATATCATAAAGGAGGCACCAACGCGTCAATTTTCTGTATTTCCTCCCCAGTTAATTGAAAATCAAAAATATTTTTATTTTCTTTTAGATGTTTAGTACTTGTAGATTTGAATAGGGCAATCGTATTCTTCTTTGAAATAACCCAATTCAATATAATCTGAGCTTCAGTCTTATTATATTTTTTAGATAAATCTAAAATAAGAGGTATTTTATCGGTTGCAAGCTTGCCCCTTCCAAATACTTTGTATGCTATTACCATAACATTATTTTCTTGGCAATAATTTATAGTTTTGATATCTGATTTTTTCCAAAGACTAAATTTTAATTGGTTAACAACAATAGGATGTTTTGAGTATTTTTGTGCCTCTTTCATTTCTTTAATATTGAAAGCACTAACACCCATATATCTCATGAGTTTATTATCTACCAAAAAATCCATTGCTTCCATTGTTTCTTTGATAGGGATATCTGAATTAGGTCTGTGAATAAGATAAAGATCAATATAGTCTGTACCTAGTCTTTTAAGGCTATTCTTTGCAGAAGTGATTACATCATCATATTTAAGATGCTCTTTAGAAACTTTAGTTGTTATAAATAATTTCTTTCTATCAAATTTCTTAATCGCTTCACCAACCAATTCCTCTGTATGATTCCCGCCATAGATTTCAGCAGTATCAATGTGGATATAGCCTAATTTAATCGCTTCTTGAATTGCTTTAATATATTTACCATCATTGTTGTAATCTGGCGGGCCATAATCTTCACCGCCCATTAAACAAGTTCCAATAGCAAGAGCGGGCAGTTCAAAACCATGAGACAACTTCTTTGTATCCATGTAGTATAAGGAAATTGATACCTATATAAATGTGTTTTTGAATGTTGGGGTGTGTAGGACACAGACATTTTACACCAGTGATATATCATAAAATTAAATATTATGAAGATTTTCTTAGGTTTTTATTTTTTTAGTTATTGTAGTAATTGTCGTATTTCTTATAGCCAGTATTAAATAGAAAAACTAAAGTAAAATAATCCCAACTTATAACAACTCTTAAATTTCAACCTCCTGAACTCAATCTAATCTCTTTCCCTTTAATTATTGCTCCCTTAAATTTGAAATACTTTTCAGCACTTCCTATCAAAATGCCAGAATCTCTTCCTTGCAAATAATTATAAAATGTTTCTAAAATATCAGAATCAATTAACTGTACCTCATAATCCCCTCCACTTCTTAACTTAACATTGCCAATTAATACTTTATCAGGAGTATAAATCTTTCCCTGCTCAATGCTCAATACAACACTCTCTGCTCCGCTACTTTTCTCAATAACATTAATAATAGAATCTTTATTATATTCTATAGACAAAACAAACTCGCTCTTGCTTTCAGCCCCTGCATCTCCAGCTCCCGCACCAGCACCTCCACTATCCACATTAACATCAGCATTAACTCTGTCCTCCGCAATTCCTCTAATCCTACTCTTCACAAACGCCTCTCTCAATCTCGCTTTCAACAACAAAATCTCTGCCTTATGATGATTAAAGTAAAGCTTCTCCAAAATCTTCTCATTTTCTGCAGTCAAAAACTCAACATCCTTCAAATCTTTCTCGCCAACTTCTGCGAGAGCATTTAATTCCTTAATCTTTTTGTTAACCTTCTCTCCGTACTCTCTTATCTTGCCCTGCGCTTCATCTCTCGTGAATATTTCTCCAGATTCTTCAAGCTTCTTTATCTGTATCTCTTCAATCTCTTTCAGCGTTTCATCCCTAACGCCCTTATTACTATCGCTGATTGCATTTTCAACACTTCTCTTGTCAAGCCAGCATTTCATCTTCACATCTCCGCAATTCCCAACCTCACTATATCTTGTCGGCTCTGTATTACTTCCAGGATTCCTTGTAGCGCAAATCCTGACAATTCCTCTCTTAGCATCATCAGGGAAAACAGAGCCTTCAAAAGTTGCTTGAATATTCGGACTTGCAGAAGCTCCCACATTCGCTAAGCTTCTGCTTCCGCTAACGCACTCTAATTCTGAATCAATCCCACTCTCTGTAATTTTTTCAGACGCAAATTTGTCGCTCAAATAATCCAAAGCAAAACTCGTGCTCACCTGCCCAAAACCGCACTCCTCCTTGTCATTCACTCTCACACATAATTCTCTGTATCCTTCCGGAGCTGTAAATTCTTTTGTTTCAGAAGCATACTGCCCTCTGCCGGCAAATCCAGAAGCAACTAATATCGTCGGAACATTGTAATAATAACTGCTGTCCGGCGGGCTCTTCAAATAAACATTGAACTGCGTTCCAACATCATTTCCTGCAAAAATATGATAAAACACTTTGTACTGCGCAGTCGGAGGCACTGTCACATCGCTGTAAGTTGTTGATGAAAACCACGCATGGAACTGCGGCGGGCTCTCTGGCTCTACAAGTGATTTAAATGAGTCCGGCCCTTTCGCAGAAACAAAAGCCCTGCAAAATTCTGTCCCGACACTTGCACTATCTCTTAATCTAAATGCTTTCAAAGAATTTACTGCATAGCTCTGCGTGAAATAATCAACGCTCTTCCCTGCATTGTCCCACGCGTTGATAACATTAAGATACTCTCCTCCACCGCGTGCCGCGCTCACTTTTCCTGTCGCAAGCTCAACTGCTTTCGGAATCAATATATTTGCAACAGGCGCCGCCTGCCTCCAGAAGAATTCGCACATGTAAATAGAATATAATTCATCGCAAATCCCGACAAGTCTTCCTGTCTCAAGACTTTCTGACAAGCAGTCCCTGTAATTTTTCATAATAGAAAGATACCCGTCAATCCCTGCATGAATTCCTGTCAAGCAGACAGGCGCAATAATTCCTTCTCTATAATTTGGCAGGCATAACAAAGCGCTTCCCGCAATCCCTGTTTGTATAACATCTGAAACAGGGAATTCTCCGCCGAAATCACATCTGCTCGCAGGGCATATAACAGGGTCGCAGACATTGAACAAAATCTTGCAGTCCTCAATACTCATGTAATCCTGGCACTGCACAAAATCAAACGGCGTCACAGGCGCACCCTGATAAAATTCCTGATTTCCAATCCTAATAACTTTCTCTCCATACTGTGAAGCCGCATCAAGCAAAGCATTCTGTGAATCTCTTATCAATTTCTGCGACTGCCTTAGCTCAAGCCCCAAGATGCTTCCAGAATATCCTTGCTGCACTAACTGGCAATTATCGCTCAAGTCTATCGCTTTATTTTCCCCAACATTGCATATCTTCCAAGTGCGGGGCAGTCCAGACTTGTCATAAGCCGCGAGCTGATTGCCGACTCTCAAATTAGATTCTACTTTTGCGTACCATCCATTGACAACATCAAAAGGCACAATCGCCGGCAATCCTTTATCAGGCCCAACCTCAAAAAATCTTATCTTCTTGTCATTTGAATTAATAGAATTTCCAAACAAATCTGTCCTAACATCTTCAAACTTCTTAACTTTATTATAACTAAGAAAATCATTAACTTTGACATCTGCATCTTCTATCACTGTCGTCCCTCCGCTCTCTTTGATTTCATAAATCCCAGAAGGAACCAGCTCCCCTGCCTGCTTCTGCCCAACTATCATATAAGTTTCTCTTCCCGTCGGTTTTCCGCTGTCAATTCTATTATACCCACTCACAATTACTGCGTGCGTCGCACTGCTCGCTATTTTTTCTTTTCCTTCAATCTTATTTCTAACATCCTCATTCAATTCAATAAATCCTGCTTCTTTGATTTCTGCCTCTCCACGAACATCAACTTCGTAAACTCCAATTAATCCTCCTGCAGAAGCCCGCGTCTTGTATTCATCAAGTATTCTCTTATTTTCATCAATTTTCTCTTTCAATACCGCATAATCGCTGTTCACATAATTAGCTCCGATGCCTTTGCTTTCCATTTCCCTCTTCAACAGTAAATTGCTGTGTATCGCCCTCAAATCAGCATAAGTGTAAGGCGCGCTTCCATCACCTGCCGGCGGTTCAAGGTTTTTCAATACTTCGTCCTCCGGAAACTCTCTCTTCAATTTTTCTAAATAAAGCCCCATCGCGCGAGGCTCGTCAACACTGTATCCAGAAAGCGCATCTCCTGTTTTTATTCCACCGCTGTCCTCAATCTCTCTTATTGCATTATTAACTCTCTCATTTGCGCTTGTCCTCGCAGAAATCTCTGCCTCAATATGGCTTTTTTCCGCGTTGAAGCACTCTGTCATCGTCCTGTAATCAACACTCGCTATTTTTCCATCACCTCTGTTTATCTGCTTCAAGTCAATTGCGTTCTTGCATCTCTGCTTCCATCCACTCGGCCCTTCCATTGCCTGCTTTCTCGCGATTGCTCCTCCTCCAATGCCGTCAAAGAAATTCTTCACAGTCAAAACTCCTGCTGTCGCAAAACACGCGCTCTTCAAACCAGTCACAACTTTCCCAAGCCCTTCATTAATCTTCCCCCACTTTTCTATACTCTTGTTTAAATTCTCAATAATCTCATCTGTTTTCTCTTCAGAAAGTTTAATCGCTCTTTTTTCTATTCCAATGCTGACACTCAAATTAGTCTCTATCCTTGTTCCCTGCGACAATGGATTTAATCTTATCTTCACAACTTTTTCTAACTCAACATTTTCTAAGGAAATCCTTTCGCTCTCGCAAATAACAACCGGCTCTTCTCCCAATCTCAATCTGATTCTGCTTCCGGCTCTCTCCTGCCTGTTCTCCTTGCTTCCAACCCAGCAGAACGGCGTTATCTCAACGCTCTCAACATCAACAACCCTCTCCAATCTTATTTTCTTAATGCTACTATAATTAATTTCTCTCTCATTCTCTTCCTGAATATCATAAGTTCTATGCCCTAATATCCTCACTTCCGCGCTGGAATTTTTGCTCGGCTTATCAAGCTCAAGCAATCTTATCGTATAAAAATTATTATCAACATTTACAACTCCTCCGCTCCTGCTCGTGTCTTTCTCAAATATTTCTCTAAGCTCTTTTTCATATTTCTCGCTGTAAACTCCATTCGGATAAATCTCCTGATATTTATTCAAAAGCCCGTATCTCGTCTTGCTTTTTTTCTTCTTCAAATCGCTTTCAACATATTTTGTCAGTTCAATCGCTCCCGCCAGCGCTTCTTCAGCAAAAATCTTCGCTCCTTCTTCTGCAGCCTGCCTCTCTGCAGGATAATCCTCTGCAATAATCTCATAATTCCTTAACGCGTCATTGAATTCTCTTTCAAGCTCTCCGCCCAAATCCTCGTCGCTCAAGCTCTCATTACTCGCATTTATCCCTGGCCTTAAACCAAGGAGAATCTCTCCCCTATTACTCTCGCCACTGCATCTTACACTGACATTGCCAAAATTATCATTTGACACATCAATTTTATTGACTCTGCATTTCCCATTCAAGAAACTGCTTCCTTCATACAATTCAACAACATCAGTCCCTTCCTGATTGCTTATCTCTATTTTTGCTTTTTTTCTCGCTGCTGTAAAACCGTCGTAGCTCGCTTGTATTCCTGCTCTGCAATAAGCTCCTGGGACATAAACCGGCGCTGAACTCTCGCCTCTTTTAACGCGCATTGTTGAAATTTTCCTATCGCCCAAATACAAACTGATAATTGCAAAATCCGCATCAGCATTTTCCACTCTCACAAAATATCTCCCGTTCCAAAAACTATTTTTAAATCTCTCTCTTTCCCACTCCTCATCACTCATCGGCGACAAAATAAACTCTGCTCTTCCTATTCCGTAAGCATTGCCTGCCTCAAAATCAAGCCGCGCAGTTAAATCAACTTTGACAGAATCAGGCAGTTTTTTTTCATCCTCTGTCTTTTTCAAAACAACAACAACATATCCAATATTATTAATCAACGGACTTCCTAAAAGTCTGTCTCTTGTTCTCAAAGCTGCGCGAGCAGGGTGAAATCCGGTTCCAACAATCTCTTTAGGATACCCTCCAACCCTGCTAAATCCTATATTCCTAATCTTTTTTATATCAATCAACGGATTCATCTGAAAGGCATCTATCTGGCAGAAAACCGGAACATTCTGCTCCGCCAGCAAATCACTTCTGACAACGCTCGGCTGGCATCCAAGAGGCGCCACTTGCAGCAATAAATCCTGCCTTGCCTCGCATGTATCTCTATCTCCCAATATCGGCCAGTATGTTCTGAATCTATCTTCTGGTCCATAAATCGCCTGAAAACTCGGCCTGCTCTGATACGTCACACTGCTCGCAAAACTTCCTCCGCCGCTGAATCTCGCTCCGCCTTCAAAAAAACTGCCCTGCGCGCTCGTAAATAAACTTCCAAATACCAAAATCACTCCAATCGCTAAAATTAAATTTCTAAATCTCATCAAAACTCCAGCAGCACCTCCATTTCATCAAAAGCTTCATAATTATACTGCAAGTCATCCAAGCTCCTTGGCGCTGGCAGCTGCTCAGCATAAATTTTAATTTTCCCTTTTTCCAGCTCGCTCTCCAAAATATAGCTCTCGCTCTCTCCTCCGCCGATTAAAGCATACTCTATTCTCGTTTCAGGAATCACAATATCAAAACACTCTTTTTTCTTAGCGCCGAAGAAGCCCAATACTCCAGAACGAGGCACATCTCTGCATTCTGTCTTCCTGCTCTCTGCAAATTTAATATCAGAATCAACGTAAGCATAAACCCTGATATCGTAAAGTCCCTCGCTTAATTTCACGCTCTTAACTTCAGGCAGAACTCTCGTCACTGTTCTCGCGCCCTCTTTGCCAGCAAATGAAACTATAGCTCTTCCATCACCCAATGACTTTCCTCCAATTATCAGCTCAATCTCAACCTCATGTTCTCTGTCTAAAACAACATCAGCAACGCTCTCTCTATTGCTGGAGAATAATTGGCTCTTCTCCGCAAATCCATCAGCCCTAACAAGCAAATATCCATTCAAGCACGCAGGCGCCTTGCCGACAAACTTCCCGCTCTCACTCTCGCCAAGTCTGCATCTCTGCTCAAAGCACTGATAACTAACTTCTCCATCAACTAAATTCAAATTAATATCATAAATATTTACCTCAATACCCTGCGTTGAAAATTCGCACAGAGCAAAATTCTCGTCACTCAAATATTCAAATCCTTCTTCTGCAGGCTCCAGCTCTCTAACAACATTGTTGTCAACTATCACAACAATTGGGAACTGGAAAATTTCTTCATTGTTATAAATCTGCACCATAACAGGAAACGAAACATCATAAACAAAATGATAAGGGCTGTAGCAGAATCCCATAATGCCAAGTCCTTCCTGCGTTCCAACTGGCGATGCTATCATCAATTCATTGTCAACTCCCTCGCCTACAACCTCAACTTTCGTCGGCATTGTATTCAAATAAATCAAATTTACACTCTCGTCAACCCTGTCTCCTAAATCAACAACATAATACTCGTCTTTCTTCTCATTCAATTCATAATAATCCCCTTTAAATTTAATCTTCCCAAAATTTGCTTCTAATCCTGATTTCAATTCATTTATCACTTCTCCTGTTTTCCAGATTTTCCCTGAACAGCTTATCTCAACGCCATCAACAGGAGCATACAATCTCAAGACATCAACAGCGTACGCGTCAAAAACTCCGTCGTTTTTCTGCTTCTCATAAATCTTTCTCGCTAGATTATAAAACTTTCCTAACTTGCTGTTTATTTCAACACTATGCTCCCTCTTTCTAGCACTCTCCTCGCCTTTGCTAACAACAAGCTCGGAAATCACATCAACACTTAATTTTGTGTCTTCCATCTTCACTCTAACCTCTGGATTTTCATCAAACTCCACAAAAAAGCCCTGAGCATAAAACCTGCTAAAGTCGCAATTTCCTAAATTCTCTGCAGCATACTCTCCAATTCCTTGCTCAATATCACTCTTTGAAGGCACTTGCTCTTTCACAAGTCCATTCCCGCTAATGTAAAACCAATAAGGCACTGGAAATCCCAAGAAATTCAATTGGTTGGAAAAAGGAGCATACTCGCTTCCAGGCAAATATTCAGAAACATCAGCATATCCTCCCTGGCTTCCAGCAAGCTCAATTGCGCTCTTCGCTTCACTTTCAATGCATTCTTCATAATAAGAAAAAACAGGCTGTAATTCTGCAGGTATTCTTCCAATATCAAATACATTGCTCCCAACTAAAAAATAAATAACAACTCCCGCAACTATAACAATAGCAATTATTACAAAAATTGTCATTTGCGCTCTCTTGCTCATTTGTCCGTCCCTCTTCATCTGCCATCCTCTTCCTATTCGCCTTCTCCAATCTATCTTCCCTCTTTTCTCAATTCCAAAGCTCATCTCTTCCCTCCTTTATTTTTCACTTTCTCCTTTATCAATTCAAAAATCTCGCTATTGATATCCTTGCTTATAAGCTCTTTAAACTTTTCCCACAATTCTTCATCCTCAACAAGAAGCAAATATTTTTTCATCTTCCTCTTTTTCCTCTTATTTCATTTT
>CAYJQP010000015.1:10489-14208 GCA_964372385.1 Candidatus Woesearchaeota archaeon
CTCAACAAGAAGCAAATATTTTTTCATCTTCCTCTTTTTCCTCTTATTTCATTTTTCCTTTTTATCTATTTCTTCTTATTCTCTCCAATATAAAAACCTTTCTTATTAACTAACTAAGTTAGTTAATTACTTAGTTAGTATAAAACAATGTCACTTAACTAAAAGCTTTTATTTATCCAACTAACAAAAAGTTTCCTAGATGATATTAATTTTAATTGAATAAAATGGCCCCACCCAGAATCGAACTGGGGACCCATCCACGTCAAGGATATGTTTTGCCACTAGACTATGAGGCCAAAGCCTCTAGAGGGATTCGAACCCCCGACCTTTGGTTTACAAAACCACTGCTCTACCCCTGAGCTATAGAGGCATGAAAATATCAAATTAAAATCCATTATAAAGTTAACTCTCGTCAACAAAAGTCGCCTTCCCCCCGCCAACCAAAACCTCGCACACTTTAACATCCAAATTAGCCAGCTCGCCTTTCGCAAACGGCCCGATAATTGCCCCGTTCATGTCAACAAATTCCTCAATCTTGTCATTAAAAATAATCATTTTATTTTTCTCTTCTTCTTTTCCTCTCCCGCTCAAAGTCGCTCCCAATTCTTTATCTCCATCTTCAAACGCCTTAACTAACTTATCAAAAATCTTCTTCTCAAAATCAAGCATGTTGTCATAATCTTTCTTCATAATTCCAGTTTCAGCAGCCACGAAAACCAAATTCAGCAATTTCCTTTTTCTTCTTAAAATCAGCCCTCTAAAAATAGCTATTGAATTCTCCATCTGCTTCTTGTTGTCAAATGAATCAGAAAAAAAATCATTTCCCTCGCTGCTTCTCTCTCTCTGCTCTTTCAAATACTCGGTAAACCCAAGTAAAAAATTCTTGTCCAAAACCTGCAATGCCTCTGCATATTTCTCTTTTCTGAAAATCTCATACAGCTCATTATAATTCATAACTTTACATAAAAAACTAAATTTATAAAATTAGTTGTTTTGGGATACTGTAAACTTATCGAGATAAAAGCAGAAATAGTAAAGTGCCAAATTAAAAATCCCTAATAATTTGTTATCTATCTTTTCATATCGTCGTAGTTATTATTTCTGGCATCCCCTAATATCTTGACAATATCTTACTAAACAAAAAGATACCTATAAAAATCCATCTTCCCTTAAAACAAAATGTCAAAATCCCTGCATATCTACCTATTCCGTCACGGACAGACAGCTTACAACAAAAATAAAAAGTTTACCGGCTTTCATAATCCTTCACTTACTAATCTGGGAAAAAAACAAGCCAAAACAATAGCAAAAAAACTTAAAAATAAAAAATTCCAAGTCGCCTTCTACACAAGATTAAAACGCTCAAAGCAAACTCTAAAAATAATTTTAAAATATCATTCAGAATGCAAAATCCTAAAAAAAGACGACAGAATGATTGAAAGAAATTATGGGCTTCTTAACGGCGCAGCACACAAAGACTATATTAAAAAACACGGCATAAAATTATTCAACAAAATCCACAGAGATTTTTACACGAGACCTCCAAGAGGTGAAAGTTTCGCTGATGTAGAAAAACGCGTCTCTTCATTCATAAAAGACCTAAAAAAATTCATGATAAAAAACAAAGTCAATGTAGCAATCTCGGCTCACGGCAATTCCATCCGCCTCTTTAGAAAAATAATGGAAAAAGTCTCAATAAAAAAAACCTGCTCATGGCATATCCCCTATGATAAATTCTTTCATTATGAGATAAAAGCATAAACGCAAAATACAAAAAATGATATGTCCAAACTGCAAATCAAAACTTAAAAAAGTAAAAGTTGAAATAGAAGACGCTAAAATAAAAGCAGTTAGTTACTAATGTCATAACTGTGACTATTTTTGTTTTGAACCAAAACTTATAAACCTTTCTCATCTCAATAATGCATGTTCAAATCCCTAAAAGAAAAATTCACAAGCTGGTTTAAAAAACCAGAAACCAAGCCGGAAAAAGAAACAGAAAAACCAAAAAAGCCAGAAGAAAAACCAGCCAAAGCTCAAAAAATCAGAACATCCAAAGAAACAAAAGAAAAAAAGCAGAAGAAAGAAAAATCCCCTAAGAAACCATCTAAAATAACAAAAAAAGATTCCAAAAGAAAAGCAAAAAAATCCCTGCAGGAAATCCCTGAAATAAAAAGCGAAAAACCAGAAGAAAAAATATCTGCTCCTAGGATGCAAGAACCCACGCAAGAATCAACCCAACAATTCCAAGCCCAAGCTGAACAAAAAGAAAAATCCCAACAAGGATTTTTCAAAAAGCTTTTTACAAGAAAAAAAGAACTCGCTCCACAGAATCAAGAACAACAAATTGAACCTCTAAAAGAGCAAATCCAAGAATTTGAAAAAGAAGCAGAATCTCCTAAAGAAATTGCAGAAGAAAAACCCTCTTTCTTCACAAAATTAAAACAAAAGCTCTCAACAAAAACCCTAACGCAGGAAGAATTTGACTCTCTGTTCCCTGAATTTGAAATCACTCTTTTAGAAAACAATGTCGCCCTTGAAGTTGTTGACAAAATAAAACAATCTTTATCACAAGACCTCGTCGGCATTGAAGTAAAAAAATCAGAAGTTGAATCAACAATCATAAATTCATTAAAAGAAGCAATTCTCTCTATCTTGCAGGAGCCACCATCTCTAATAACTGAAATCAAAAAATCTCTAGACATTTACACAATAATCTTCGTCGGAATTAACGGCTCTGGCAAAACTACAACAATCGCAAAACTCGCCAATTATCTAAAAAAACACAACATCTCATCCTGCCTCGCAGCAGCAGACACTTTCAGGGCAGCTTCAATAGAACAGCTCAAAGAGCACGCTTCCCGTTTGAATATTCCAATAATTGCGCATGACTACGGCTCCGACCCTGCCGCAGTCGCATTTGACGCAAAAAAATACGCAAAAACTCACAACATAAAAGTAGTCTTGATTGACACTGCCGGCAGAATGCATACAAAAACAAATTTAATTAAAGAAATGGAAAAAATAGTACGCGTCTCAAAACCAAATTTAAAACTCTTCATAGGCGAATCAATAACAGGAAACGACGCAACAGAACAGGCAAAAACATTCAATGAAGCAATCAACATAGACGGAATCATTCTAAGCAAGGCAGATGTTGACGAAAAAGCCGGCACAATACTCTCTGTCTCTTACATAACAAAAAAGCCAATTTACTTTCTCGGCACAGGACAATCTTACAATGATTTGCAGCCCTTCACAAAATCAACTGTTTTGAAAAACCTCGGACTTGAGTAAAAATAAATCCCTCTCCAAATCTTCATCATTATAACCTATCCAATCTATTTTCTTCTCTTTCAATAAATCCAAAAAATCAATTATAGATATGCCAAGTTCTCTTGCAGCTCTGCCTACTGAAAACTCTCTATTTTTTATCTTTTCTATAACTATATCTGTTTTCTGTTGCATTGTTTTGATTATATAGCAACAGACTCAAATAATTGAGCGAATTGTCTGTTGCTATAGTCAACGACTTTAGTTTTTCCTCAATTTGTCGTTGACTAGATAGGGAAAGACTTCTGTCTTTCACTATATATTCGGAGAACATAAATGAAATGCTCAATTATTTATGTTCTCCGTTATACTTGCATATTTTAATATTTATCTGAAAAAATATAGACTTAAAACCTACCAACCAAAATCTAGATCTTAACATAAAT